>NZ_JBHXNW010000013.1:0-100796 GCF_042717365.1 Streptomyces sp. NPDC058534 | reverse complement strand
GCGGCCCGGGCTCCCCGCCCCGCCCGCGCCGCCCCCCCCCCCCCCCGGCGCCGCCACCCCGGCCCCCCCCGCCCCCCGGGCCCCCCCCCCCCGCCCTGCTGCGGGTCCTGCTGTGGGTCAGGAGCGGTTGGCGCTGGACCGGCCGAAGAACTCGATCTCCGCGATGGCCACCTGCTTGTCCGCCGATGCCGCGTGGGACGACTCGATGGTGAAGCGGACCTTGGTGACCTCGCCGACGCGGAACGGGCGTCGCTGGCCGCCGGCCCCCTGGTCCAGGGTGAGGCTGCGCGTCTTGGTCGACCCGTCCTTCAGGGTGATCGTCGCCTTCACGCGGTGCGGGAGGGCGCTCTCCTTGTTCTTCTCGGCGCGGGTGGAGACGCCGGGCGTGATGATGACGTCCAGCAGGCGGGTGGGCTCGGTGAAGGTGGCCTCGATCCATTCGCCCTTGCCGGACTGCGAGATGCCGGGACCCCACCAGGTGTTGCTGAGCTGGTCGATGACGAGCTGCGGCTTGTGGCCGGCGTAGGAGTGCGAGGCCGTGATCCGGTCCGGGGAGACCGGGGCGCGCTTGGCGAAGTGGTCGCGGGTGGCCTGGTAGCCGTCGGGGATGTACATGAAGCCGAGGACGGTCAGGGTCACGACCACGACGATGGTGATCCAGGTGCCGATGCGGTCGAAGACCCGGCGCAGGCGCGGCCGGTCGCCGGCCCAGGGGGTCTCGCGGCGGGTGCCACCGAAGAGCCTGCGCCACCAGGGGGCGCGCAGGGTGTTGTGCTCACCGGAGGCGATCAGGGGCATCGCGCAGCGCGCGCAGTAGTGGCGGTCGGGGCGGTTGGGCGTGGAGCACCACGGGCACGGCGGGCCGTTGGCGATGTCCACGTGGCCGGGCGCGCGGACCTGGGGCCGGTCCGCGTCGGGGCGGCCGGGCAGGACCGGGGCGATGCCGGGGGGCGGCGCCGGAGCGGGCGCCTCCGGGTCGGCGACGGGGACGAGGAGGGAGCGGGCGCGGTCGGACATGGTGTCGGTGAGCGCGTTCGGTGCGGGCACCGGTGTCACCGGTGCCACCGGGATGGTGGGGGCGGTCTCGTCCGTGTCGGGGGTGCGGGAGGGCGCCGGGGCGGAGGAGGCGGACGCGGTGGGGGCCGCGGGTGCGGCATCCGCGTCGGCGGTCCTGGCGGCCCCCGCCGCACCGGCTCCTGCCGCACCGGCTCCTGCCGCACCGGCTGCCGCCGCACCGGCCCCCGCCGCACCGACGTCCGTCGTGCCGGGGGCGTGCGCGCTCGCCGAGCGGCGCGGCTGCGGCACGGTCGGGTTGTCCTCCGCCTCGTCGTCCGGCGCGTCGGCGCCGCCCGGGGCGGTCGCCGTGGCCTGGTGGCCGGGTCCGGCGGGGGCGGCGGCCGGTCCGGCGGCGTCCCCGCCGGCGGCCGAGGCGGTCGCGGGCTGCGCGGTGCGGGCGCCGGCCTGGTCCCAGCGGAGTACGGCGCCGCACGCGTCGCAGAAGGACTGGCCCGGTTCCGCGGGCGTCCCGCACTCGGCGCAGTTCTGCGTGGTCATCTCTCCGGGGTCCTTTCGGAGGCGGTCACTTCGACCGTGTAGGGCATGTGGGCGGGACGGGCGGCGGCGACCAGGGCGTCCAGGCGATGGGTGTCGCCGGGTCTGGGTTCGGGCAGCCGGAGGGTGACGTGCAGGTGGGGGCGGGGAGCGCCGGGGAACGGGCCGAGGGGGCGGGCGTTCCAGTCGGCGCCGCCGCTCTCGCTGATGTCCGGCTCCACGCCGAACGCGAGCCGTACGGCCTCGGACAGGCCCTGCCGGGTGCCCCGGACGCGGTGCAGGCGGGCGGCGGCGGCGACGGCCGCGCGCAGCATCGGCTCGGGTTCGGTGCCGTCGGTCTCGGCGCCGACCCAGCTGCCGAGCCACTGCGCGAAGTCGGCCGGGGTGAGGGCGGGGTCGAAGTAGGTGTCCAGGCAGTCCAGGACGTTGAGGATGGGCGCGAGGACGTCGTCGAGCCCGCCGACGAAGCGCAGCGCGAGGTCGTCGTCGGCGAAGACGGCCGGCAGCATCGTGCCGATCGGCAGCGAGGAGCCGAGTCCGTCGACGGAACCCCGGTACGACGCGGCGGCCGTCACGCGCCGTCCCCGATCACGCGGACCCGGTGGTCGAAGGAGAAGACCAGCGCGGGCGGCTGGAGGTCGATGCGGTCGGTGGGGTCGCCGCGCTTGCCGGTGAGCGGGTCGGCGGGGTGCAGGACGACCTCGTCGACGAGTTCGACGCCGGGCACGCGCTGGAGCACGGCGAAGACCTCGCCGGTCTGCACGGGGCGTCCGAAGGGCCAGCCCCGGCCGTCGGCGCCGCCGGTGAGCGGGTCGAGGTGGCGGTAGAGGGCGTCGTGGGCCTGGCGGCGCACCCGGTCGGTGTCGACGCCGCGGAAGGCGTGCACCGTGGCGACGACGGTGACGCCCTGGTAGTAGGGCGGGCCGACGGCGAGGCGGGTGCCGATGAGGCGGCGTTCGTCGAGGTGGCGGGTGATGCGGCCCAGGAGGGCGTCGCCGGGGACGAGTTGCTCGAAGCGGAGCCGTCCGCCCGGGTCGGGCACGGCCTGCGGGACCACGAGGACACGGACCGCGTAGGCGCCGTGGTCGCCCTCCTCGCCCTCCAGGCAGGTGATGCGGGCGGTCTCCGGGGCGGCGCGGCGGGCGAGTTCCTCGTAGTCGCGCAGGGTCACGGCGCGCTCCTGGGCGCGGAGGGTGATCGGCGCCCGGAGCTTCGCCTCCTCGACGGTCTCGCCGTCGACGCCGCCGCGGGCCGCCTCACGGTTGACGACCTCGGAGACGTACGGGATGGAGGTGCGCAGCACCTGTACGGCGCCGCGGGCCACGTTGCCGGCCCTGCCGCCGCCGGTGCGGTAGCGCAGGGCGCGGATGACGGCGCCCTTGGGGGCGACGGTGCCGTACTGGCGCAGGGTGCCGTCGGCCTCGCGCACGGCGGGGCCGAAGGCGATCTCGCCGGTGGCGGCGTCCAGGGTGATGTGGTGGTCGTCGGGGCGGGAGCCCGCGAAGTGCGGGACGACCTGCCAGTCCTGCCAGCCGTCGTCGGCGGCGGTCTGGAGGAGGACGGGCGGGTCGCCGGCGACGACGGGGGAGTGTTCGAGCCGCAGCCGCTGTCCCGGCAGGCCGGTGGACTCGCCGAGCGCCTCGTCGTGCACGGACTCGGCGTGTACGACGCCGGTGGTGCCGCCGATGGTGTACGCCTCGGCGGCGTGGATGGTCGGCGAGGTCGTGTAGAAGGGCTGGCCGGGCAGGGGTTCGGTGACCCGGCAGCGTATCCAGCCCGCCTCGTGGCCGCCGTTGCGGGACAGGACGTGCCCGCCGGGGACGTGGAGCACGATGTCACCGGGGCGGTTGAGACCGCCGGTGCCGTCCCGGTCGATCTCGCAGGGCTGCCAGCCGTCCTCGGTCCAGGCCTCCCAGACCAGGGGTGGCTGCCGGGGGTCGACGCCGACACCGTCGACGCGGCTGTCGAGTTCCAGGGCGAGCGCGCAGTGCGGAACGGCGGAGGTGAGGCCGATGAGCATGCAGTCGCCGGGGCGGGGCGCCTCGGCGAAGCACATCAGGTCCTTGCCCTCGGCGAGGTCCGTGGTCCGGTCGGTGACGGCTTCGCCGCTGTGCTGCACCACCAGGTGGCTCAGGTCGCACGGTACGACGGTCAGGTCCCCCTCGGTGGCGAACACGACCGCCTCGTCCCGCTCGGTGCGCAGGGTGGCGACCTCGGAGCCGACCGGCACGAGGATCGAGTCCTCCTGCGGCGCGGACAGCCAGAAGGTGACCTCCGTGCGGGCGGCGGACGGCGGGAAGAGCGTGATGCCGACCAGGTCGAGGAAGGCGAGGTGGTTCTTCTCCGGCACCCGGTTGAGGCGGTAGACGATCTGGTCGGCCATGTGGGCGACCGTCTCGACGAGGGTGACGCCGGGGTCGGAGACGTTGTGGTCGGTCCACTCCGGGGCGCGCTGCTGGATGTAGCGCTTGGCGTCGTCGACGAACTGCTGGAAGCGGCGGTCGTCGAGGTTGGGGGAGGGCAGGGACATCAGCGATCGCTTTCGGGAGAGCCCGGGAGGCCCGCGGGGCCGGCCGGACCGTCGGGGAGGTCCGGCTCGTCGTGGGAGGGGATGACGTAGAACGGGAAGACCAGGCTGCGCGGGTTGTTGGTGCCACGGATCGAGTAGCGCACGTCGATGTAGAGGACGCTCTGGTCGTCACCGGCGGTGACATCGACGTCGTGGACCTCGATGCGCGGCTCCCAGCGGTCGAGGCTGGTGTACACCTCGTGCTGGATGCGGCCGGCGGTCTGCTCGTTGACCGGGGCGAAGACGAGGTCGTGGATGGCGCAGCCGAACTCGGGGCGCATCGGCCGCTCGCCCGGCGCGGTGGCCAGGACCAGCTGCATGGCCTCCTCGATCTCCCGCTCCCCGCTGACCAGGGCGATGCCGCCGGTGGGCCCGATACGCAGGGGGAACGACCAGCCGGAGCCGACGAACTGTTCGGCCATCAGGGGGCCACCTGCCTTCCGCGGGAACGGTTCATGACGCACCGGGCTTGGGGGGCGAGATGAAATTGAACGACGGGGACAGGACGGAGAAGCTCGCTCCCACGACCCTCGTCGTGGCGGAGTTGAGCTGCAGGCTGGCGCCGCCGGTGATGTTCGTGGCGGCTCCGCTGGACAGGCTCGCCGCCGCGCCCGCCGCCAGGTTCAGGGCGCCTCCCGCGTTCACTCCGATCTGCCCCGGGCTCCGCATGTTGATCACGCTGCCGCCCTGGAGGGTGAGCGGGCCGCCGCTCTTGATGGTCAGGGAGCGCCCGGCGGTGAGTGACAGGTTGAACCCTGCCTCCACCGACACCGAGCGGCTGCCGGTGATGCTGACCGAGCCCTTGCTGTCGACCGTGATCTCCGTCTTGGTGCGGTCCAGGTTGATGGTCAGCCTGTCGTCCCCGCTGGCGATCCGGACGCCCTGTTTGCGCATGCCGGTGCGCTGGCTGAGCAGGTCGACGCGGTTGCCCTTTCGGTCTGACAGGGTGTGCCGGGCGGCCTTCTTCTTCAGACCGTCGTGCAGCGGCACGTCGTTCACCCTGGTCGGCACGTCCCGGCCGTTGTAGAGGCCACCGATCACGAACGGATGGTCCAGCGCTCCCCGGTCGAACGCGACCAGCACCTCGTCGCCGACGTCCATGGGGAAGACGCCGCCGCCGGCCACGCCGCCCAGCTGCACGCTGCGCGCCCAGTCGCTGACGTAGGTGTCGTCCAGCCACGGGAACTGGAGCTTGACCCTGCCCTGCTTGAGGGGGTCCTGTACGTCGGTGACGAGGGCGTTGGCGACGCTGGGCAGCCGGACGGCGCTCGCGGGGTCCGTGGCACCGCCGCCGCCCGAGGCCAGCCCGTACAGGGAACGCCACTGCCGTCCGCTGACCGTGATCCAGGACTGGTAGGGCTCGCTGTCGCCGAAGTGGTGGCGCACCGAGGTGACGGTGTACTTGCCCTCGAAGGGCTTGCCGACGTCGCTGAGCGCCACGGGCACGCCGGGCCGCAGGTCGGGGCTGCCCGTCACCGCGATCTCCAGCTCGGCGAAGGAGGACGTGACGTCGGCGGCGAGGGCCTGTGCCGCGTGCCGGACCTCGTCCTGCCTGTCGTAGGGGTTGGCGGTCTCGACGAGCTTGGCGGCCTTGAACTTGCCGGCCGCCTCGCCCGGCGTGGAACCGATGGTGATGCCCGGGTCGGTCTTGGCGGGCGCGACCTCGCTGATCTTCTTCTTGGTGGTGACGTTCCAGCCCCGCGACTCGACCTTGCCGACCTGGTCGGCGGCGGTGACCGCGGCCCGCAGCCGCTTGATGTCGTGGCGGGCCTGGAGGACGAAGGCGCTCTTGTCACCCTCGGTCCGCGGGGAGGGCGCGCCGGAGGACGGGTGCGCCTTGACGAACCGGAACTTCCCCTTGGCGTCCACGGACATCACCACGTTGTTCTCGTCGGCGAGCCGGGAGAGGAAGTCCCAGTCGGTGACGTTGGACTGGCTGATGAACCCGTAGGCGCCCTTGGTCGGCTGGATCCGGCCGATGGACACGCCGTCCATGGCGGCGAGTTTGCGGGCGATGTCGGAGGCCTTCTGGTTGCGGTACGCGGCCACGCGGCGCTGGCGCATCATGCGGTGCCCGAAGTCGTAGCCACGGATCACGGTGTAGCTGCCCGTGCCGTCGTAGTCGGCCTCCATGGCGGTGACCTCGCCGGTCAGCAGGGGTTTGCCGACGCCCTGACCGTCGGCCACCGGGGTGATGACCACCCTGGTGCCGAACTTCACGCCCAGCTTGCCGAGGACCAGGTGGTCGGGGTCGCGGAAGGTGAGGCGGAAGGCCGCGGGCACGCCGATGCCCTGGTCGACCCAGCCGTCGACGAGCATCAGGGCGATGTCGTCGGGCAGCTTCTTCGCGGTGCCGATCCGCACCTGGACGATGCTGGAGAACGCGGGACGCACCATCAGTGAGCCACCTCCTCGGTGGCGGGCAGCATGAGTTCGGTGCCGGTCGGCAGGCGGGCCGGGTCGTCGATGCCGTTGGCCTCGGCGATCGCGCGCCACGCGTTGGCACTGCCGTACTCGCGCCAGGCCAGCGACTGGAGCGAGTCGCCCGCGACGACCCGGTGCACGCGCTGTGCGGTGAGCGCGCCGGAGGTCGGGTTCTGCCCCTTGGTCGGGCCGGGGATCTCGACCAGCTGCACCTGGCAGGTGGCGCGGATGGGAATGCCGGTGGTGCTGAAGAGGGTGTAGGACGCCTCGATGGAGGCGACGTACGAGGTGAACCGGGCCGTGGAGAACGACCCCCACTCGAAGACCACCCAGGGCGGCGACGGCTGTTTGGCGGCGAGACTCTTGGCGGTCACCTCGCAGCAGCGCAGCAGCGACTCGACCTTCTTCAGCACCGTGTTGCCGTTGGGCTTGGTGGAGGAGTCCAGGAAGATCTCCAGGGTCATCTCCCGCGGCTCGGCACCCATGAACTGCGGCTTCGCGGCTTTCCGCACCGCCGCCGTCGGGGTCGCCTGCCACTGGGTCCGCTGGGTGAGCGACAGCTGGGCCGGGTTGAACTCGAAGCCGAACGTCCGCATCAGCGCACCGGGTGTGGTCTTCGTACCGGTGGGGGGTTCGTGGATGGCGAGGTTGGCGCGTACGAGACTCTTGCCGGCGCCCTTGCGGCCTTTTGCCATGGGTCTTCCTCTCTGCTGCTCGGCGCCGTCAGTCGGTGAAGCCGTGGTGGGCTATCTCAAGGACCTCGTTCGCCACGGCCGGGTTGTTGGGGTCGAGGCTGGGTCCCTGCCAGCTGACGGGCAGTACGTCGATCAGCCCCCAGCGGGCGACCAGCGACCCGTCCGCGCGCAGGGCCGAGATCTGCGCGGTGGGCCGCTTGATGCCGGTCTGTACGGAGGAGATCCACTTGGCGACCTTGGCGGTGTCCGGCGTGATGGGCCGGGTCAGCCGGATGTTGGAGAAGGACACGCGGGTGGGCAGCTGCCACACGAAGCCGTTGTTGCCGCCCTCCTGCCGCTGCTCGATCTCCACCTGGGACGACAGGCCCTCGCACGCGTTGAAGTAACCGAGGCTCTCGCCGTCGATGGCGAGGCTGAAGAAAACCGTGGAGCCCGGATCCTTGCGGGACATCGCGGGTGGGCCTTTCTGTCGGGTGTGCTGGGGAGGTCGCCGGTCAGCGGGGGTCGCGCAGCCTGCCGATCCGTTCGCGGTCCATGCGCAGTTCGGTGCGCACGAGGCGGGTGACGCGGCCGATGATCCGGTTCACCAGCGCGTCGAGCTGGAACTCGGTGAGCTGATTCGGGTCGAGCCCGCCCTCCGGGACGCTCGTGTACCCGGGCGGCGGCTCCGACGCCTCCGGACGCCGGGCGGACCCGGCCGATTGGGCGGGCGGATCGTTCGGCGGGGGCTCCGCGCTGTAGGCCGGTGGCGGGTCGGGCGGCGGGGGCTGCTGTGACGCTTCCTGGGCCCGGTTGAGCGGGAGGAGCGCGGCGTGCGCGGCCGCCGCGGCGAGGGCACGGGTGGTACGGCCGCGGCTGAGGCCGAGGAAGCGCTGGACCGGGGGAGCGGAGGTGGTGTCCGGGGTCTGGGCCGGCTGCGTGGCGGGCGGGTGCAGCGGGGTGGACGGGGCGGGCGGGGGAGGAGCCAGGGGCGCCACGGGCAGCGGCGTCGCGGCGGTGGCGCCGGGCGCCGTGGGCCGGCGCAGCGGGACCGCCTTGGCGGGCGCCGGACGGCCGGCCGCGGCGCGCTGGACGGCCGGGCCACCGGCGGCGGGCCGCGGCGACGGGGCGGGTGCGACCGGGGCGGGGGAGGAGGGGCCGGGGGAGGGGAGCGGAGCGGCCGTGGTCGGGAAGGGCGTCGGCGTCGGCGTCGCGACGGTCGGCGCGGTCCCGGTCACGGTCGGCGTGGTCGTGGTGAACGTCGGCGCGGTCGTCGTGACGATCGGCGTCGCGGCCGGGGCGACGGCTCGCTGGACCGGCGGGTCCGTACGGCCGCCGGTGAGTGGCGCGTTCGAGAGCGGTGCCGAGGCCGGTGTGAGCGACGTGGTGCCGGAGGGCGGCGTGGAGAGCGGCGCGCCGAGGGAGGAGCGACGGGAGACGGGTGCCGGCGGAGGCGGGGCCGACGGGCCCTGGGCCACGGGGGACACGGGTGCCTGCGGGGCGGTGGAGGGGAGCGCGGCCGGGCGTACGGCGTCGGCCGGCTTGGCCGTGGTGGGGGCGCCGAGACCCGGACGGCGCGTGGCGCTGCGCTGCACCGGGCGGGTGGTGGCCACCGGCGGGGTCGTCCCGGGTTGGGTCGGGGGTACGGGGGCGGACGGGCCGGGTGATCCGGGCGATCCCGGCGATCCGGACGGGCTGGTGGAACTCGTCGCGGAACGCTGGACCGGGGCCGACGCGGGCGCCGGGTCCCCGGCGGGCGGCTGCGGTGTCCCGGCGGTGCGCTGCGTGGCGCGCTGCACCGGGGGCTGCGTGGTGCCGGACGGTATCGACGTGTTCGTGGCGCGCTGGACCGGGGGGAACTGCGAGGGCTGGGTGGTCTGTGCGGGCTGGGGTGCCGTGGGGCTGCCGGAGGCCGCCGCCCTCCGCTGGACGGGGGGTTGCTGGGCGCCCGTCGGGGTGCCGGGACGGGTGGGGGGCTCGGGCGGCCGGTTCGCGGACGGGGGCGGCGTGGGCGGCCGCTGGGCAGCGGTGGACCCGTCGCCGGTGGCTGCCGGTCGTGCGGCGGAGGGCGTTCCCGTACTGCCGCTGTTGGGCGCGGGGTTGCCGCGGGCCACGGCTCGCTGGACCGGTGGGGCCGGGGTGACGGGGGCGGGCCGGGTGACGGCTCGCTGGACCGGGGTGCCGCTCGGCGCGGTGCGGTCGGGTGCCGACGGCGTGCGGTCGGTGCCGCTGGAGGGGCGGTCCTGCGGGGCGGTGCTCCGCTGGACCGGGGTGGCGGGCGTGGTGCCGCCGCTCGTCGGGGTGGCTTCCGGCGAGGGTGACGGCGAAGGCGACGCTGAGGGCGCGGACGCGGACGCATGCGCCGGTGCCGCCGTGCCACTAGGCCGGGGAGCGGGGTTGGCCGGCCCGGAGGCGGCCCGCTGCTCGGAGCCGCCGGTCGGGCCGCGGTCGGACCGGGACGCGGGGGCGGTGCGGGACGCGGGGGCGGTGCGGGAGCCGGCGGAGGTGGACGTGGCCGGGGGCACCGCTCGCTGCACCGGGAGGTCGCCCGTGCCGCTCGGTGCGCTGCCGGGCCGGGGTACGGCGCGCTGCACCGGCGTGTGCGGCGCGTCGGCGCCGGGGGCGGACGGGGCGTCCCCGCCCGGACGGGAAGCGCCGGACCCGGGGTTGGCACGGGCGGGTGCCTCGGTGCTGGGGTGCTGATCCGGCACCGCCCGCTGCACGGGGGTACCGGTCGTCGGGGGCTCCGGTGCGGCGGACCGGCGCTCACCGGTGCCGGCGGCCCCGGCTCCACGGGCGGGGCCGGGACGGGTGGCCGGCGCCGGGCCGGACCGCGGCACGGCCCGCTGGACGGGCGTACCGGACGCCGTACTGCCGCCGGACGGCGAGGAGGTGCCGCCCTGGGGCGGAGTGGCCGGTGTGGTCGGAGTACCGGTCGACGCGCCCTTGCCCGGCGCGGGGGCCGGCCGGTTCGACCGAGGTGACACGGCCCGCTGGACCGGCGTACCGGAAGAGGCGCCGCCGCCCGAGGGCCGCGTCGCACGCTGTACCGGAGGGTCGGGCGGGCCCGGCGTACCGGAGGCCGCGCTGTCGCCGGACGGCGAAGGGGACCTGCGCACCGGGGCGTTGGACGCTGCGCCGTCGCCGGAAGAGGTGCCGCCGCCCGAGGGCCGCGTCGCACGCTGTACCGGAGGGGCGGGCGGGCCCGGCGTACCGGAGGCCGCGCTGTCGCCGGACGGCGAAGCGGACCTGCGCACCGGGGCGTTGGACGCCGCGCCGTCGCCGGAAGAGGCGGGCGGACGGGGAACCGACCGCTGGACGGCCGGGGTGTCGGTGGCGGCCGGGCCCTGCTGCTGCGGGCGTACGGCGCGTTGCACCGGGGGTTCCGGGGATGCCGGGGGCGACGCGGGCGTCGTGGCCGCGGTGTCACCGCCGGACTCGGGGGCCGGGGCGGCGGGCCCGGCCGGTGCCGAGCCGGGTTCCGCTCGGTCGCCGGCGCCCGACGAGGGTGCCGTTCCGGAGGACTTCGGCGGCGTGTCGGCGGTCCGGCGGGTCGAGGGCAGGGCGCGGCGCTGCACGGGCGGCGACCCGGACGGGGCCTTGGTCAGCGGTTGCCGCGGGCGGGGCGGGGCGGGCGGCACCGGTGTCACGCGGACACCACGGGCCGCCTGCGCCGACGGGTTCACGGGAGCCGCGGACGAAGCGGACCCGGTGGAGCGCGACCGCTGAACCGGCGTGGCCGGGGCGGCGGACGCGGGCGCCGACGGGGCCGGCCCACCCCCGCGCGCACTCGGCGCGGCGGCGGTCCCGCCCCTCGCAGCCGGCGGATTCGACGGACCGGCGGACGCCCCCGCGCGCGCACCCGGCACGGCGGGACCGACGGACCGCGTTCCCGAAGCCGGAGGCGTGGAAACCGTCGGCGTCGGGGTGTCCGCCGGTATCGCTCGCAGCGGGGCGACCGGCATGCGCTGCACCGGCGGAGCGGCGGGCGGTGATGCCAACGGCAGTGACCGCGCGCGCTGTTCGAGACCGGCCGCCGGGCGGGACGGCGTGCCGACCGCGCCGGACAGCATGCCGTCGCCCGACGCGGGGTTGAGTACCGCGGGGGACGGTGTCCCCGTGAACGACGGGTTCTGCCACGTCGGAAGGCGGCCGCCGAACCCGGCGTCCGCCACTCCCGTACGTGCCGTACCCGTCGCCCGCTGGATCGGCGGCAGGCCCGTCCAGGCGGCGACGGCCACGGGCGCGGGGCCGGTCGCGGGCGCCGTACTTCCGCCCGTACTTCCGCCCGTGCTCCCGCCCGTGTCCGTACCCGGGTCGGTTCCCGAGGGCTCGGGCGGGGGCGTGGCTTCGCCCCCGTCGGCGCCGTCCCGACGGCCCCGCAGCCGGTCCAGGAATCCCACGATCAGCCCTCCGCCATGCCACGCGTCACGAGGGACGCGATCTGGTCCGTGTACCGGCGGCGGTCCTGGTGCTCCAGGTCCAGGATCGCCTCCAGGCCCCAGTGGAAGTGGTAGGCGACGTACGCGATCTCCTCATGCAGCCGGTCGGTCGCGTACGTCACGATTCCCCCAGGCGGCTCCCGCCGAGTTCCACCTCGAAGGGCTCCGAGCAGTGCGGGCACTCGACGGCCGCGCGAGTATGGCCCTCCGCGTTGATCTGGCGGTAGAAGTCCTGGAGGAACGCCAGATCGGAGGCGAACATGTTCTCCACGATCCCGTCGTGCACCATCGACAGCGTGCCCAGCCGGGTGATGACCCGGCCGAGCAGCACCACCGACAGGTACGCCGGGTTCTCCTGCACCCGCACGTCGCGCAGCGGGATCAGCTCGTCCCGGGCCGTCGACAGGCGCATCACACCGTCCCGGTGCACCGTGCCCGACTCGTCGACGTACCCGCGCGGCAGCTCGAAGGGGAACTCGGTGCGCAACTGCTGCCGAGGCGCCGCCGCGGCCGGCGGCTCCGCGGGTGCGGCGGCGGGAGCCGAACGGGGGAAGTCCGCTCCCACCGCCGCGGTCTGAGGGGCCTCGGGGGCCGCCGCGGGCGCCCCGCCGGCCGCACGCCGCATTATTCGACGACCAGTTCTTCGAACACGATGGTGACGGTCTCGGTCAGCGCGGAGGTGTCGCCCGCCTTCACCGCGCTCGCGTCGATCTTGCTGCACCAGGCGTTGCGCAGGTTGTACCGCTTCACCGGGTTGTCCTCGTAGTCCATGAGGATGATGGAGGCGTTCTTGCGCGCCGTGCTCATCCGGCCGTTCATGGAGTCGTTGATCCACTGGTTGAACGACGAGGACTGGGTCATGCCGCGCACGACGGTGCACTGCCCGTCCTTCTTGTTGCCCGGCAGAACGGCCGTCTCCGCCTTGCCGGTCGAGCTGTTGTTCTGCGGGTACTTGATGACGTCCTGTTCCTGCGAGAGGCCGCTGACCTCGGCGAGGTACTCGACCATCACTCCGTCGATCTGGAGGCCGAAGTTATTCGCTGTGAGGGAGTCACCCGGCATGAGTGCCATTGGTTCGCTGTCCTTCTAGGTGTCTGAGTGAAAGGAAGAGGCGGGCGGTGCGGAGGGGCGGAGGACGCGGGTCCTACTCCTCCAGCTCACCGCTGCCGCTGGAGAACTGGGCCAGCCGGAAGATCACGAACTCGGCGGGCTTGACCGGCGCGATGCCGATCTCGCAGATGACCCGGCCGAGGTCGACCGACTCCGGCGGGTTGGTCTCCTCGTCGCACTTGACGTAGTAGGCCTCTGCCGGGCTCTGGCCGAAGAGGGCGCCGCTGCGCCACTCGTTGACCAGGAACGCGGAGACGTTGCGGCGGATGCGGGCCCAGAGGTTGTGGTCGTTCGGCTCGAACACCACCCACTGGGTGCCGATCAGGATCGACTCCTCCAGGTAGTTGAAGTACCGGCGGATGTTCAGGTAACGCCACGCCGGGTCGGAGGAGAGGGTGCGCGCACCCCAGACGCGGATGCCGCGGCCGGGGAAGGAGCGGATGCAGTTGACGCCGATCGGGTTGAGCAGGTCCTGCTCGCCGCGGGTGATCTGCAGCTCCAGGTCGACGGCGCCGCGCACGACCTCGTTGGCGGGCGCCTTGTGCACGCCGCGCTCGGAGTCGTTGCGGGCCCAGATGCCGGCGACGTGGCCGCTCGGCGGGACCAGGCGGGACTGGCCGGACGCCGGGTCGAAGGACTTGATCCAGGGGTAGTACAGGGCGGCGTACTTGGAGTCGTAGCCGGCCGTCTCCTGGCGCCAGACACGGATCTGACGGGCGTTCTGGTTGGGCGGCGGGTCGATGATGGCGACGCGGTCGCCCATCAGCTCGCAGTGCGCGATCAGGCCGAGCTGGACGGCCTTCACGGACTCCAGGTCGATCGCGCCGCGCTGGTAGGCGGCCATCAGGTCGGGCACCGCGACCATGGAGATCTCGTCGATGGCCTCCAGACCACCGAAGCCGGTGCGGTCCGAGGAGTCGCCGAGGTACTGGGCCGGGCCGGGGTGCGCGCTCTCGTCCTGGGCGGCCGGAACGGCGGGGGCGGCGGACGGCGGCGCGGGCAGCGTCAGGGTCTGGTTCTCCGGACGCGCCAGCTGCGCGGACGGCGCGGCCTCGGTCACGGTGATGAGCTTGGAGCGCTCCTTGACCTGGGTGACGACGTAGGAGCGGTTGCCCTTCTTGGCGCTCACGTCGAAGGTCTCGACCGGCTTCTCGCCGTCCTTGACGATCAGCTTGAAGCGCTCGGCGGGGCCCTCGCCCTCGGGGTCGGCGACCTCGACGGTCAGCGGGCCGGTCTGGCCTTCGCCGGTCGCCGTCACGGCGAACGTGCCGAGCTGCTTGGGCTCGGCGGCGGGCAGCGCGGCCCTGGCGGCGCTTCCGGTGACGGCGGCGGGCGTGGCGGAACCGTCCGTGACGTCGCCGGCCGCGTCCTCGGCAGAACCGCCGACGCGGACGACGTAGGCGGCGGAACCGCCGTTGTTGAAGAACCCGTAGACGGAGTGCGCGAGGTAGTACCCGCCGGTGAAGTCACCGAACGCCGCGACATACTGCGTCCAGTTGGTTACCAGCGTGGGCTCGTTCAGCGGGCCGGTCGGGGCGAGACCGACGAAGGCCGCCACCGAGGTGCCCACCCCCTCGATCGGGCGCGAGCCGCTGGCCACCTCCTCGACGTAGACGCCGGGCGACAGGTAGGACGGCATGCTCTGCTCTCCTCGGGGTACGAGACAGGACGCCCCCCAGCTTCACGCGCGCGTTGCCGCCGTCGAAACGTCCCCGGGGGCCGGAGCGGGGGCATGTTCACTGCCCCAGGTCGTGCCCGTTGGGGCAGACTCCTCCGCACTCCCTGGTCTTTCCCTCTTGGCCCCCTGGCGAACGCCCGGCGTTTCTGATTCAACATCTTGTGTCGACTGTCAGTTCGCCAGGATGTCATCTTGCGATCAAGCCAGGAGGGGACGTCCTTGTCGGACCGCTTGAACGAAACGCAGAGACACCTCCCGGCCGTTGTCGCTCCGCCACGGCCCCGCCCGCAGGGACACCAGCCGCCCCTGGCCTCTCTTCAGGCCAAGGCGGGAAACCGGGCCGTCGCCTCGGTGATCCAGCGCGCGGCAGGCACGGAGCAGCTCTCCAGGGTCACGGTCACAGGCCAGGAGCAGGCGAGCACTTCGGCGGCGGACGATCTGGTGATCTCGGCGGTGACGGCGCCCGAGCGGCAGGGCCTGGAGGGCTCCAAGGGGTCCAAGGGGTCCAAGGGGTCCACGGGGGACGATCCGAAGGCGAAGCAGAAGGCCGCCGAGAACGAGGTGAAGGAGCGCAAGCAGGAGGTCGCGGCGGCGGCGCTGGGCAGGGCCGATGCCGCGAACGAGGTGTGGAAGGCGTCCGGGGACGCCATGGGGGCGCGCAAGAAGGCGGCCGCGGCTCACGACGACCAGGAGAGGCTGACGCGGGAGGCCGACGCCGCGGCACAGAAGCAGGGGACGTCGAGGGCCGACGAGCAGAGGCACACGACGGAGGCCGGGGAAGCGGACCGGCGGCGGGCCGGCGCCGAGGGCAGGGCGGCGACGCAGCACGGGACCGAGCAGGAGGCGCTCCGGGAGGCGGCCGCGGCTCGGACCGATCAGCAGGAGTTCACGAAGCAGGCCGAGAAGGCGGAGCAGCGGCAGAAGGCCGCCGAGGCCGATGTGGCCAGGTTCGAGAAGCAGGGCGAAGAGGCGGAGCGGAAGCGGAAGGCCGCCGAGGAGGACGTGGCCAGGTTCACGAAGGAGGCCGAGGAGGCGGCGAAGGAGCAGAAGGCCGCCGAGGCCGAGGCGCGGCGGAAGGCGGCGGCCGACGACAACGCGCAGGAGCAGGCGGCGAAGGCCGAGGTCGAGGCGGAGGTGCGGGCCGCTGCCGAGAAGGATGTGCAGAAGTGGGCGAAGGCCGCCGCCGACGCGCTTCAGCAGGCCGGGAAGGCCGAGTCCGAGGCACAGGAGCAGGCGGGCGAGGTCGAGGCCGCGAAGGAGGCACTGGCGGCGGCCGGGGGTGAGGTGACGAAGTGGGCGACGACCGGGAAGACGGCGCGGCAACAGGCGAAGGACGCGGCGGCCGAGGCGGAGCAGCGGACGGAGGAAGCCGACGCCGCGGCCAAGGAGAGTGCCGCGGCTCAGGCCGAGGCGAAGAAGTACGCGACGACCGCTGAGCAGGCGCGGACACAGGCGGGGAAGGCCAGGACCGCGGCGGAAACGTACGGGGCGACCGCCGCACAGGCGCGTGAGCAGGCGGCGACCGCCGGCGAGACGGCACGTGAGCAGGCGGAAAGGGCGACCCGGGCTCAGCAGCAGGCGGCGACCGCGGCGCGGCAGCAGGTGGCGGCGGGGACGACCGAGACCGGGGCGAAGACGGCCGAGGGCGAGGCGAAGAAGGCCGAGGCCGAGGCGAGGAAGGCGGCCGACGCCGCGCAGCAGCCGGAAACCTCGGCGTCCGGTGCCGGGAAGTCGGGCAGGACGACCGGGGAACGGTTCAAGGAGACCTTCAGTCTCACCAAGTCCAAGCAGCGGATCGATCCGGCCGACACCGCGATCCTCCGCGGCAGTGCGCCGGTCGGCGGGCCCCTCCGGTCGGACGCGACGCGGGACGGGAACGAGGGGCTGGTGCGCTCCACCGCGCGGCAGGGGCAGGTCGAGACCGGCGTCAACGTCGTGAACTCCGCACTGGGGATGATCAACGACGGACGTGACGTCGCGGCCGGCTACAAGGGACGGAACGGGAAGGGCCCGGAGTCCCACCAGGACCGGAAGAAGCAGAAGAGCAAGTCCGCCGGCCTGGCGCAGAACACCCTCATGGGCGCCAACGACGTCACGAAGATCGCCGACAACGCGGTGCGGAATGCGGAGAACCTGGCGGGAGTGGCTCCTCTCGGGGCTACCGGAGGTGTCCTCACCATGGGGTTCTCCGCACTGATCGCCGGCCGCGGCGGCATCGTCATCAAGGACACCTACGACAAGCGGAAGAAGCTCAGGGAGCATTTCCAGGGCGTGGCGGCAGCACGTGCCCGGAAACTTCAGGACGTACTCGACGAGTTGGGGACGGCCACCGGGAACCTGGCCCGGGAATGTTCCAAACTGTCGGGGTCGCAGCCTGATTCGGCCGAGGACACCCTGCACCTCGTCGAGGAGGAGCGGGGCCGCATCGACGGGCTCAGGGGCGAGCTGATGGGGCACCTGGCCGGCGCACGGGACTATGCGGTGGACAAGCAGGACAGGAAGATCCGCAAGCGCGCCGCCGACCTGACGGGCAACGTCGCGCGGGCCGCCGCCGGTGCCGTGGCGATCGCCGCCGTCGCAGGGGCGGTCAGTGGTCCCATCGGACCCGCTGTCGCGGGTGGCACGGCGGCGCTCTTCCTCGGCGGTCTCGCCGTGCACAAGGGCAGGAAGAAGGGCGTCAAACGCTATGACTCGGTGCGGCATCCCGAGAAGCACGCCCGTACCACGGTGACCCAGGAAGGGACCGAGGAGACCGAGTCCACGGAGCCCAAGATGTCCAAGGACGGCAAGGGCGGCAGGAAGCGCGACGCGACGTTGGAAGCGTTCAAGGTGACGAAATCCATCAAGCAGGGCAAGCGGCAGGTCAGGGCCCAGGAGATCTACGCGCTCGCGGCCGGGCCGGCGGTCCCTGTGGGCAGGAACGTGCCCGACGACATCCGTGAAGAGGCACGTGAGTTCCTCAAGGACCTCAAGTGCGACCCGGCCAGGCACAACCAGACGGAGGAGGAGTGGGAGGCCTCACTCAACGATCCCGAGCAGCAGAAGGAATGGGAGGGAGTGATAGCCAAGCAGCTCGCGTCCGCCTGAGCGGTCACCTGAGCGGTCACCTGAGCGGTCGTCCGAGCGGCCACCTGATCGGCCACCTGCCCTCAAGCCTGCCCTCACGGCCGTTGCACCGGGCGGCCGGCCCGGGTAGACCTGCGAGAGTCCCGTCCTGTGCCGAGCCACCATCTGCCGAGGGAGCGTTGTGCGCGCACACGAGAACCAGGCTGACCAGCAGACCGGTGAGAAGAGCCCGGCCCGCCGCGCCTCCCCGCTCGGCACCACGGCCGACCGGATGCTGACCCTCCAGAGCCAGGCCGGGAACGCGGCGGTGAGCCGTGTCGTCCAGCGCCGCGTCGACCCGGAGCAGCATCAGCACGGGGCCGGCTGCGGGCACGACGGGATCGACGACAAGAGCCCGGAGGGACAGGGCCAGCTCCTGGCCGCCGCCGAGAAATCGCCCAGCTCGCCGCTCCCCGGGCCGTTTCTCGCCAAGGCGACGTCGTTCTACCAGAACCCGAACCTCGCCGCCGGCCGCGTTCATACGGACCCGATCGCTCAGCGTGCGACGGCGGCCATGGGCGCCGAGGCCATGACGGTCGGCATGGACGTGTACCTCGGCCCGTCCGCCATCGGCAACGAGGAGATCCTCGCCCACGAGGCCAGCCACCTCGACAAGAACAGCAGAGGAATCAAGGAAACGGGCGTCCACAACGGTCCCGGCCCCTCCCACACGGATCCTGGGCAGGACTCCGAGGTCGCGGCGGGGGCCGACGGCGCAGCCTTCAAGTCCGGGGCCGACGTCGCCCCGTCCCTCGTCGCCCAGCGGTCCGTGGATGACCACGCGGAGGAAGCGGACTAGTCCCCGCTCCTCGCCGAACGGCCCGTCGGGGCAACGTGCCCTGCCCTGAAGGCCCCTGACAGCCTGTCGTCCCTTTCGTACGTTTACGCCGTGAGCCTGTGGACTTCGCTGGAGCCCGCGTCCGCGACTGTGGACCCCGGCAGCAGTACGCGTGTGCGCCTGAGGGTGCGTAATACCGGTGATGTGGTGGATGAGTACCGGTTCGAGCCGGTCGGGGGCGTGTCGCCCTGGACGACGGTCGAGCCGCAGACGCTGCGCTTGTATCCGGGGACGACGGGGACGGTGGAGCTGACGTTTGCTCCGCCGCGGACGTCGGATGCGGTGGCGGGGCCGAATCCGTATGCGGTGCGGATCACGCCGACGGAGCATCCGGACGCGGTGACGGTTCCCGAGGGGAATCTGACGATCACGGCGTTCACCGAGGTGCGTGCGGAGTTGGTGCCGCCGACGGTCAAGGGCCGTTTCCGGGGCCGGCCGCGGCTGGCGGTCGACAACCTGGGCAACACGAAGGTGACGGCGTCGGTCGCGGGCAGCGACAACGGGGATCAACTCTCCTACGAGATCCGTCCGGGGAACGTGCAGATCGAGCCTGGGCGTGCGGCGTTCGTGGAGACGACGCTGAAGCCGCGGGAGATCATCTGGTTCGGTTCGAAGGAGGAGCGGCCGTACACGCTGTCCGTGAAGCGGTCGGGGACGGATCCGACGGACGTCGAGGGTACGTACATCCAGCGCGGGTTCCTGCCGCGCTGGCTGGCGACCTTCTTCGGTATCTTCCTGGCGCTGGCGATCGCGTTCGTGATGATCTGGTTCGCGTACAAGCCGCAGGTCCGCACGAGTGCGACCGAGCAGACGGAGCAGGCCGGCGCCGCCCTCGCGCCCAGCCCCAGCGCCACCCCCGAAACCCTGCCCAGCGCGGCTCCCTCCGTCCCCGCCGAGAGTCCCGCGGCGCAGTCCGCCCCGCCGGACCCGAAGGACGACGGCGGTGGCGGTGGGGGCGGCGGTGAGCCGTCCAAGAAGCCGACGAAGAAGGCCAAGCCGCCGGTGCGTACCGCCGCCACGGCGGTGAAGGAGCTGGCCGAGCGCAGCGACGGCCGGCACATCTGCTACCGCGCCTACGTGGCGGACAAGGGCTGGCAGCAACCGGTGTGTGACGGCGCCGAGGCCGGCACGGTCGGCAAGAACCTGCCGATCAAGGCCCTCAACATCGCCGTGGCCGGCACGAAGGGCGTCACCGGCAACGGAGCCCACGTCGTCGAGGGCTGGCTGACCGGCGACAAGTGGGCCGGTGCCGACGACCGCGTCGACATGTACCTCGGTAGCTCCAAGGAGGCGGTCTCTCCGCTTGAGGGGTTCACCCTCAAGACGACGGAAGGCATCGTCTGCCCGAACACCCATGTCAAGGACAAGGGCTGGCAGAAGCAGGGCTGTACCGAGGCCGGGAACTGGCGGTACTTCGGCAGCCCGATGGACCAGCAGCATCAGCTGGAGGCGGTCCGGATCACCGTGTGACGTCGTCTGCGGGGGCAAACCGGTTTGCCCCCATGGCCCCTGACGTCGCATCGGATCCCGCGTAGCGTCGGCGGCGTGAGCCTTTGGACTTCCCTCGAGCCCGCGTCCGCCACCGTCGATCCCGGCAGCAGTACGCGTGTGCGGCTGCGGGTGCGCAATACCGGTGACGTGGTGGACGAGTACCGGTTCGAGCCGGTCGGGGACGTGTCGCCCTGGACGACGGTCGAGCCGCAGACGTTGCGCCTGTATCCGGGGACGACCGGCACCGTTGAGCTGACATTCGCTCCGCCGCGGACGTCGGATGCGGTGGCGGGGCCGAATCCTTATGCGGTGCGGATCACGCCGACGGAGCATCCGGACGCGGTGACGGTTCCCGAGGGGAATCTGACGATCACGGCGTTCACCGAGGTGCGTGCGGAGTTGGTGCCGCCGACGGTCAAGGGGCGTTTCCGGGGCCGGCCGCGGCTGGCGGTCGACAACCTGGGCAACACGAAGGTGACGGCGTCGGTCGCGGGCAGCGACAACGGCGATCAACTCTCCTACGAGATCCGTCCGGGGAACGTGCAGATCGAGCCGGGGCGTGCGGCGTTCGTGGAGACGACGCTGAAGCCGCGGGAGATCATCTGGTTCGGCTCCAAGGAGGAGCGGCCGTACACGTTGTCCGTGAAGCGGTCGGGGACGGATCCGACGGACGTCGAGGGTACGTACATCCAGCGCGGGTTCCTGCCGCGCTGGCTGGCGACCTTCTTCGGTATCTTCCTGGCGCTGGCGATCGCGTTCGTGATGATCTGGTTCGCGTACAAGCCGCAGGTCCGCACGAGTGCGACCGAGCAGACGGAGCAGGCCGGCGCCGCCCTCGCGCCCAGCCCCAGCGCCACCCCCGAAACCCTGCCCAGCCAGGCCGAGTCGCCCGCGGCCGAAACCGAGCCGCAGGCCCCCGAGAAGCCCGAGAACGACGGCGGCGGTGGTGGCGGTGGCGGGGGAGGCGGCGATTCCAAGAAGCCCCCGAAGCCGAAGCCCGTCGTGCCCGCCATGAACGTGATGCTGTGGAACGCCAATACCCGGATGTGCGCCGACATCCCCGGGCGGGAGAAGGGCCAGATCAACGGGGTCGTCCAGCAGGCCAACTGCCACGAAGAGGGCGACAACCAGTACTGGAACCTCGAGGTGAAGTACGAGAAGGGCGGTCCGGGCGGGGTCGCGCTCTTCCAGATCCGCAACGTCACCGACAAGTTCTGCATGGACCTGGGCGAGTACGACGGCCGTCCCGCCGGAACGGGCATCGCTGAGTTCCACTGCGACGGCACGCTGAAGGACAACCAGCTCTGGTACGTCCAGAAGCAGAAGAGCGGCGACTACTGGATCCGCAACTTCGCCAGCAACGGCAAGTGCCTGAACGTGAAGGGCCAGCGCGGCGGCACCGAAACCCCGCTGAACATCTCCGAATGCACCAACACCGACGACCAGGAGTGGAAGATCGTCCACCCCAACAAGGACTGACGGCGAGGCCGGGAAGCCGTCCCGTCAGGTACCTCGGGGCACGCACTACTGCCCCGGGGTCCGCTGACGCCCCGCCCAGCTCGGCGGCACCGTGGTCAAGGTCCCCGCCCCCGGCACCTCCAGGCGCTGCTCGGCGTGCGGCTTCACCACGTCCGGCAGCCGGGAGAGTCAGGCCGTGTTCGTGTGCAGGAACCCGGACTGCGGTTGGTCGGGCAACGCCGACCACAACGCGGCCCGGAACGTCCTGCACCTGTACCGGACGGGCCTCGCGCTCATCCCGGCTGCCGGGAGGGCAGTCGTCAGGCGCGCGAAGCGCGTCAAGCCCGCTGCCGCGAGGTAAGCGGGAATCTCCCGGCTTCAGCCGGGAGAGCACTTCAACACTGCAGCAACAGCGACGACCAGGAGTGGAAGATCATTCCCCTGACGAAGAAGTGACGGCCGGGGAAGGCGGGATCACCAGTCGCCTTCCCCCGGGACCAGCCGCCCGGCCTTGCGGTACTCACGGCGGGCGCCCTCCAGGAGGTCGTCCGCCGTCACCGTTCCCCCGCGTCCGGCGGCGAGGTAGGCGGCGGTGACCACCGCGCTGCGGATCGAACCGCCCGCCAGCTCGAAGTCCCGGGCGAGGTCCGCCGGGTCGATGCCGTCGACGGACGGGACGTGCGACAGGCCGTGCCGCCACAGCGCCAGCCGTTGGTCGGGGTCCGGGAACGGGAAGTCGACCACCAGGTCCAGGCGCCGGGTGAACGCCTCGTCGATGTTGGCGCGCAGGTTGGTGGTGAGCAGGGCGATGCCGTCGAAGGACTCGAGCCGCTGGAGCAGGTAGGCGCTCTCCATGTTGGCGTACTTGTCGTGCGCGTCCTTGACCTCGGAGCGCTTGCCGAAGACGGCGTCGGCCTCGTCGAAGAGCAGTACGGCGTCGGTGCGGTCGGCCTCCGTGAAGATCCGTTCGAGGTTCTTCTCGGTCTCGCCGACGTACTTGTCCACGACCGACGACAGCTGGACCACGTAGAGGTCGAGGCCCAGGTCGGCCGCGACCACCTCCGCCGACAGGGTCTTGCCGGTGCCGGACTCGCCGGCGAACAGGCCGAGCACGCCCCGGCCGCGTCCGCCGCCCGCGCTGAGCCGCCATTCCCCGAGGACCTGGTCGCGGTGGCGGGCGCGCAGGGCGAGTTCGCGCAGCTGGGTGAGGGGCTTGTCGGGCAGGACCAGGTCCCCCCAGTCCACGTCGGGCCGGATCCGCCGGGCGTGGCTCTCCAGGCCGGAGGCGGACTGCCGGCGGGCGGCGAGCCGGACGTGGTCGGCGGTGAGGGCGGTGCCGTCGAAGGCGGCGAGGGAGCGGGCGGTGAGCGCGGCCCGCTGGATGCGGTCGCCGCCGAGCCGGTACGGGGCGACGGCGGTGGCCAGGTCGAACCCGTCGGCTTCGGCGCCCAGCGCGGCCCGCCAGGCGGCCGTGCCGCCGGCCCGGCGGCCCGGCGCGTCCAGGACCAGCGGGTCGGCCGGGGACCACTGCGGGTCGTAGGGGCGGGGGTCGGTCATCAGCACGGTGACGTCCGTCGCCGCCGTCAGCTCCCGCACCAGCGGCCCCGGCTTCTCGGGCAGGCCCGACACCACGACCGCCCGGCCGCTGAGGCGGGCCTCGCGGAGCAGCTCGGGGACGTGGTTCTCGGGCCCGGAGCAGCGCAGCGCGTCGATCTTCGCGGTGTCCAGCACCGAGGCCAGGGCGGCCAGGCCGTCGCCCTCGCGCGGTTCGCGCAGGTAGGCGGTGAGCGGGCCGTCCTGCAGCCGGGCGGTGAGGCGGCTCACGAAGTCGTCGGTTCCGGCGGCCGTCGAGGGCAGCGGCTCCGGCATCGGCTGCTCCAGACCGAGCAGGGCGGCGTCGGGGGTGTCGTCGCCGAGCAGATGGCCGATCAGGCGGTCCGGGACCCGCAGCGAACGGGTGAGGAAGGGCCGCTCGGGCTCCTCCAACTCCAGCAGGCCCAGGGCGCACAGCGGTGCCGAGGCGTGGAACCGGGCCCGGGCCGCCGGCAGGTGCGCGGGCACCCCGCAGAGTTCGAGGGCGAGGCTCACGGTGGCGCGGCGGCGGCTCACGTCGTTGTTGAGGTAGCCGTAGAGCGGCTCGAAGGTGCGGTCGACGTCGGGTGCCAGGGCGATCAGCAGGACCGCGCTGTCCAGTTCGGTCAGCCTCGTCCGCCCGGCCAGCCACGCCAGCCGGTCCCCGGGGCCCTGCGGACCGCCCACGGCGACCGGCTCGCCGGCCTCGGGGGCGTCGCCGGACGGCCAGGTGCGCAGCAGGTGGTGGACGGCCTCGTCCGACAGGTACAGGCCGCGCAGCGGGTCGTCGGCCGTCGGGTCGGCGGCGGCGCGGTGCTCGGCCAGCGCGGTCACCCGCTCCCGCAGCGCGGCCAGGCGGACCGGCAGCACCTCGGCGGGATCGTCGTACGGGCCGGTCGCGGAGCCGGTACGGGCGGTCCCCGGTGCCTCGGTGTAAGGGGCGTTCATCGCCTGCCCGTACGGCGGTCCGTCGGGTCCTTGTGTTCCAGGGCGTCCTTGCGGGCGGCGCGGGCAGCGGCCACCTGGTGCGGCCGGTGGGAGCGCCCGGTGGACATCGGCGGGTCGCCGTCGATGCCGCCGACCAGGACCGTCGCGCCCTCGGTGACCGGGGGCCCGGCGTCGTACTCGGGGAACGCCGGGAAGGGCACGGTCACCACCAGGTCGAGGGACGGCTTCAGTTCGCCACCCAGGGCGGACCAGATCTCGGCGAGGGAGCGGGACTCGGTCTGCACGCCGGCCACCGTCAGCGGCACCGACAGGTCGAGCGCGGCCAGGGAAGGGGGGAGTTCACTCGGCGCCAGGAGTTCGCGCGGCAGCAGCGTCGCCAGTACGGCGGACAGCAGCCGGTGTTCGTCCTGCGGCGTCTTGGTCCAGGCGGTCACCAGGTACGACAGCTTGAACCAGCGCGGCGGCCGGCGGCGCCGCACCACGATGTTCCGGTCGTCGTGGACGGGCATCTTCCCGCTCTGGCGCCGGGCCACGTCCTCCCGGATGTCGTACAGGTAGGCGTTGACCCCCGGGCCGTTGCGCCGGGCCGCCCAGTCACGGGTGGGCGCCTCGAAGGCCACGTCGATGCCCGAGCCGGCCAACGCCCCACTTTTGATGAGGCCCTTGAGGACCTCGTCCACCTCGTGGATCACGTCAGCACTCCCGCCCTGCCCGTACTTGAGTCCGGCCGGCCCTGCCGCTGCCGCCTGTCACCGATCGTGTCCCGGCCGCCGTCCCGCACGCAGGCGCGTCGGGGACGACGACGGGGCAGGGCATTGTGCCCGCGCGGTCCCGAGGGTCCGCTCTCGATTGCCCGTTCGGTCAGATGTAGCCTTCCCGGAGGGCATAGGCCACGGCGTGCGCGCGGTTGCGCAGGTGCAGTCGCGTGGTGAGTCCGTGCATGACGTTCTTGACGGTGCGTTCGGAGTAGGACAACTTGCCTGCGATCTCTCCGGTGTCGAGACCCTCGGCGACCAGACGCAGGACGTCCACCTCACGGGGTGCGAGGCCCAGCGAGGGGGCGCCGGGGCGGCCCGCCGCGCCCCGGTGCAGCGTGCCCACCTGGCTGATGAGCCGGCCGAGCAGGTCCGCGGGCAGGTCTCCGTCGCCGCGCGCCGCGGCCAGCACCGCCTGCACCAGCCGGTGCGCGGTGGCCTCGTGCCGCCAGACGATGGCGCCGACGCCGCACTCGACGACGTCGAGCAGTTCGCTCTCGCGGATCGCGCCGACCACGAGCACGGCACGCGCGCCCTCGCTGCGCACGATCCGGCGCAGCCGGGTGAGCGCCCCCTCGTCCAGCGTGTCCTCGATGAGCAGGGCCACCGTGCCGGGCCCCGAGTCGTCGCGCAGGTCGATCTCCGGATGCCGGCGCAACTGGCTGACCGCGCCCTCGCGGCTGATCGGGTCCGGAGCGGTCACCGCCACCGGCACGCGCCGGTCGGTGACGCCGACGGCTCCGCCGGAGCCGCGGGTGGACGTGGTGATGGTGGTCCGGGGTGAGTTGAGCAACCGTTTCCCCCCTGTTCACGAGCCCGTTACGCGGCGCAGGCCGGTAGCGGATGAGCGTGTTCCACACTTCTGTGACAACTGGGACTTCGCAATCGTGGAGCACCACGAGGCACACCACGAGACCAGCGCGACCACCACCACGAACAGCCGCCGCGAGGACGTTTCAGCAGGTCACAAGGGTGCACGCAAGGACGCGTGGACCCGTGGGGGTGGCCGCGGGCCACCGTGAGCCCCGACACAGCGACCGCCGGGTCCGGGGACGCGGCGCGGCGATATCGGCGAGTTCATGCCACCCATCAGCCCATTCAGACGTCTCACAGACCGGGGGAGCACCATCCACCACAGGAGGCACCGATGACCGGACCGCTGCGCGAACGCGACGACGCCCACGCGCTGCTCGCGGCCGAGATCGAGCGCGCGCGGGCCGGCTCCGGCCGCCTCGTCCTGCTGCGTGGTGCGAGCGGCACCGGCCGCACCGCCGTCCTGGAGACCGCCGCCCGGCACGCCGCCGACCGCGGCCTGCGGGTGCTGCGCGTGCGGTGCTCGCCCGAGGACACCGCGGTGCCCTTCTCCGCCGTCCTCCATCTCCTCGGCCCGGTCCCCGAGTCCACGGACGTGGCACCCGGGGACGACGACCGGGAAAGCGCGGCCCGGCTGTGGCGGCTGCTGCGCTCGTACGCGGCGGAGGGCCCGCTGCTGGTCGCCGTCGACGACGTCCACCTCGCCGACGAGCCCTCGCGGCGCTGGCTGGCGGAGGCGGCCCGGCGCGTCGACCGATTAGGTCTCCTGCTGGTCGCCACCGAGCGCAGCCAGTACGACATCGAACCGCGGCCCGCCGGACTCACCCAGGCGCTGTCGCCCTCCCTCGTGCGCACCCACACCCTCGCCCCGCTCAGTGACGCGGCGGCGGCCGGGCTGGTCCGCGCCGCCTTCCCCGGCGCGTCGGCACGGTGGACGGCGGACTGCGTACGGGCCGGCGCGGGCAGCCCGTTGCTGCTGCACGCCCTGCTGGACGACCTCGGCGGCACCCGGCACCCCGACGGCGTCCCGCGGGTGCCCGAGACGTCCGCGGAGCTGTACCCCGGGTCCTACCCGGCGGCCGTCTCCTGGTGGCTGAACAGCGCGGGCCCCGCGACGGCCGACGTCGCCCGCAGCCTCGCGGCCCTGGAACAGGCATGGCCCCCGGGCCGGCCGCCGCGCCGGGCCGAGCTTCGCCATGCCCTCGACCACCCGGCCGCACGGACGCCCACGGGGCACGCGGAGCCGGAGCACGACCGGCCCGCCGAGCACGGGGACGGCGGCCCGTACCCGCAGCCCGTGCGGTACGGCCGCACCGAGACCCGGCGAGCGGCCTGCGCGGACCCCGGCCCCGCGCTGGGCCCCGACCGCCTCGGCACGGAGCCGGGTCCGTACGCGGGGCCGGGTGTCGCGGCCTCTACCGGGCCGGGTCCGTACGGGGAGCCTGGTCCTTCCGGTGCGGTGGGTCCCGACCGCCTCGGCACGGAGCCGGGTCCGTTCGCGGGGCCGGGTGTCGCGGCCGACCGTGCCCGTGGCGGGCCGGGCTCGTACGGGGAGCCGGGTCCTCGTGGGCAGGGCGGCGCGGCCGTCGCGTATCCGGCGCACGGCCCGTACGTGTGGCCCGGGCGGGACCCGTTGGAGGGCGACACGTCGTACGCGCTCAACGACGAGGACGGTCCGTACCCGCGGTCCGGGCGGGACCCGGCGGGGGTGGAGGGCGACGCGTCGTACGCGCTCAACGGCGAGGACGGCCCGTACCCGTGGGACACGCGTCCCGCCCACGCCCCCCAGCGGACGGCCGCCCGGTGGCGTACGCCCCCACCCCCGGAGGGACCGGCGGGCGCGGCCGGCGCCGGGGACCCCGTCGACGTGCTCGCCGAGGCCGCCGGGGCCGACCCCGTGCGGGTCGCCGGCTGGCTCGCCGCCATGACACGGCTCGGTCTGCTGCGCACCGACCCGGGCGGCCGCCCCCGCTACGCCCACCCGCTGCTGCGCGACGCCGTGCTCACCGGCTGGCCCCAGCCCCGCCGGGAGGCCGTGCACCGGGCGGCGGCGGAGGCCATGCTCCGCCGGGGCGACCGGGTCGAGGCGGTCGCCCGGCACCTGCTGCGCACCCCGGTCGTCGGCCTGCCCTGGGCGCTGCGGGTGCTGCGGGACGCCGTGACGGTCGCCGTGCACGACGGCCGCCCGGACGACGCCGTCGCCTACCTGCGCCGGGCCCTGGACGAGCGGTTGACCGACGACCTCCGCCAGCGGCTGCTGACCGAACTGGGCTCCCTGGAGTACGCCTCCGCCGACACCCCCGCCGCCATCGCCCGCCTCGCCGAGGCCCAGCACCTGCCGGCCGAGCCCCGCAACCGGGTGCGTACCGCGGTCGCCCTCGGCACCGCCCTGGCCGGCCGCGGCGAGATCCGTACCGCCATGGAGGTGCTGCGCCGCACGGAGGGCCGGCTGTCCGGCCACCCCGGCCTGGCCCGTACCGTGCAGACCGCCACCGCGATGCTGTCCGACGAGGACCTGGCGACCCGGCAGGAGGTGTACCGCTGGCTGTGCGAGACCGGCCGGCACTCCCCGGAGCTGGTGGGCACCGCCGGACAGGCCCTGCTGGTGCGGTACGCGGCGACGGCCGCGCTGATCTCCGCCGAGGAGGCCATGGTCCGGGTACGGGACCTGCTCGCACAGCCCACCGACCCGCTCGCCGAGCCCTTCCTGCTGGGCACGGCCGCCGCGGTCGCCCAGTGGGCCGACGAACTCGACGAGGCCGACCGGCTGGTGGAACGCGGCCTGGCCGGACAGCGCCCCGCCCTGCTGCACCCGATGCAGCACGCGATCCTCAACACCCGCGCCGACATCGCCGCCGCCCGCGGCGACCTGCCCCGGCTGCTCGCCGCCGACCCCGGACGCGCCAACGGCCCCACCAACCGGGACGCGCACGCCCTGATGGCCCTCGTCCACACCGGCCGCATCGACGAGGCGCTGCGCTACGCCGACCGCTTCGAGCTGCGCGAGGTGCCCGAGAACTGGGAGCTGAACCGCTACCTGTACGCACGGGGTGTGCTGCGTGCCGCCACCGGCGACCCGGCGGGCGCGGTGCACGACTTCCTGGAGTGCGGGCGGCGCCAGTCGGCCCGCGAGGTGGTCAGCCCGGTCGTCACCCCGTGGCGGACGGCGGTCGCGGAGTGCCGGCTGGCCCTGGGCGGCGGCCGGGAGGCGCTGGCCCTGGCGACGGAGGAACTGCGGCTCGCCAGGGTGTGGAACACCCCGCGCACCGTGGGCCGCGCGCTGAGCGTGCTGGGCACCGCGACCGGCGGGCGCCGCGGTCTGGAGCTGGCCGAGGAGGCCGTACGGACCCTGCGGGACGCGCCCGCCGACACCGACATGGAGCTGATGCCGGCGCTGCTCGCCCAGGGCCGCCAGCTGATCGCGGCCGGTGAACGCGGACGCGCCCGCGCCCGGCTGCGCGAGGCGGCGGAGCTGGCCGAACGCAAGGGCGCGCTGCGGTGGCTCGCCCTGGCCGGGCAGGCGCTGCGCGAGGGCGGCGCCCGGGGCTCCGTGGCGTCCCACACCGGCGCCGGGTCGCTGACCGGCAGTGAGCGCCGGATCGCCGAACTGGCCGCCGACGGCCGCACGAACACCGAGATCGCCGACCTGCTGCACCTGGCCCGGCGCACCGTCGAGACCCACCTGACCAGCACCTACCGCAAGCTGCGGATACGGCGCAGGACCGAACTGCCGGCCGCGCTGGACCGGGAACGCGGACGCGACCGGCCCCGCGCGCAGGGCTGACGGGCCGGCCCCCACTCACGGCTCACAGGTCCCGCAGCAACCGCCCGATCTCCAGCTGTTCCGCCTCCAGCGGGTCGCCGTCCTCGACGTTCCACAGGCAGTTCTGGAGCACGCGGGCCAAAGACCAGGCGCGGGCCCGTGCCCGGTCGAGGCCGAGGACGTCGGTCATCGCGTCGAAGCGCCACCGGGTCTCGGCCGGGTCGTAGCGGTTGTCCAGCGCGGGCAGCAGATCGAACCCGGGGTCGCCGGCCAGCGGCTTGGGATCGATGGCCAGCCAGGAGGCGCGCTCGGAGGCGAGGACGTTCTCGAAGTGCAGGTCCCAGTGGAGCAGCCGGTCGCCGGGTTCGCCGGCGACCTCGCGCAGGGCGGCGGCGCAGTCGGCGACCAGCCGCCGGTCCGCCGGGTCCGGGATGTCGCCCAGGGTTTCGGGCGTCTGCTCCAGCATGTCCCGCGCGATGTCCCCGAGGCCGCGCACGCCGGGCGGCGCGGGGGTCGCGGTGAGGTGCGCAAGGAGCCGGGCGATGACGAGGACGGCCGCGCGGGAGTCCTCGACGCCGCTGAGCATGCGGTCCGCGTCCAGCCGCTCCAGGAGCATGGTGCCGGTGGCCGGATCGTGGTCGAGCAGCCGGACCGCTCCGTCCCCGTCCCACGCCCGCAGCGCGAGGGGCTCGCCCTCGGTCTCCTCGTCGAGGATCTGGAGCTTCAGCACGGCCGGGACGCCGTCGCGGCGCACGACCGGCAGCACCAGCGCCGCCCAGCCGTGCATCGAGGGCCCGTCCGGCCGCAGCTCCCACCGCCGCAGGAAACCGGCGGCCAGCTCCGGCAGTCCGTCGATGAAGGCGCGCCCCGCCTCTCCGTTGTACTTCGTCTGCGCGGCCGCGAGTCCGTCCGGAACGTCGATCACAGGCGCCGACGCTACCGGGGCACGGTGTCGCGGTCACGCGGATACCGGGGGGCCCGGGGCCCGCGCCCCCCTCAGCCGACCGGCTCCGGGACCGGGTCGTCGGCCGGGGCATCGTGTTTCGGTGCCTTGGCCGTCACCATCAGGCCCGCGACCAGGCCGGCCAGCAGCATGATGCCGGCGGCCACCCAGATCGCGACCGTGTAGCCGTGGACGATGCCCTCCCGGACGACCTGTTCCCGCCGCGTCGGGTCGCTGAGGTGGGAGGCGATGTAGGACGCGCCGGTGCTGGTCGCGACGGTGTTGAGCAGCGCCGTGCCGATCGAGGCGCCCACCTGCTGCGAGGTGTTGACCGTCGCCGACGTCACGCCCGAGTCCCGCCGGGCGACCCCGGCGGTGGCGGTGGAGAAGACCGGCATGAAGGTCAGGCCCATGCCGAGGCCCATCAGGATCAGCGCGGGCAGGATCTCGGTCGCGTATGCGGAGTCCATGGTCATCTGCGTGAGGATCACCATGCCGCCGGAGGCGAGGAGCATGCCCGGCACCATCAGCATGCGCGGGCCCACATGCGGCAGCAGCCGGGCCGAGATCTGCGTGGAGCCCGTGAGGATCGAGGCGGTCATCGGCAGGAAGGCCAGCCCGGTCATCAGCGGGGAGTATTCGAGGATGACTTGGAGGTAGTAGGTCATGAAGAGGAACATCCCGAACATGCCGATGACGGCCAGCATCATCGTCACCATGCAGCCGGCCCGGTTGCGGTCGCGGATGATGTGCAGGGGCAGCAGCGGCAGCGGAGCGCGGGTCTGCCACCACACGAAGCCGGCCAGGAGTACGACGGCCAGGGCGAACAGGGCCGGCACCAGCGGGTCGCTCCAGCCCCGGGGCTGCGCCTCGCCGAAGCCGTAGACGAGGCAGACCAGTCCGCCGCAGCCGAGCAGCGCGCCGGGGACGTCGAGGCGGGCGCCGGGGTGGCCGGGACGGTCGCGCAGCAGGGCGTAGGCGCCGATCACGGCGGCGACGGCGAAGGGGATGTTGACGTACAGGCACCAGCGCCAGTTCAGGTACTCCGTGAGCACGCCGCCGACGATGAAACCCGCGGCGGCGCCGCTCGCGGCCAGCGTGCCGTAGATGCCGAAGGCCCTCGCCCGTTCGCGCGGGTCGCTGAACGTGGTGCTCAGCAGGGACAGCGCGGACGGCGCGAGGAGGGCGGCGAACACGCCCTGGAGGGCGCGGGCGCCGAAGAGCATCGCCGGGGTGGTCGCGGCACCGCCGATCGCCGAGGCGGCGGCGAAGCCGATCAGTCCGATGACGAAGGTCCGTTTGCGTCCCACCAGGTCGGCGACCCGGCCGCCGAGCAGCAGCAGTCCGCCGAAGGCGAGGGTGTAGGCGGTGATCACCCACTGGCGGTTGCCGTCGGACATGCCCAGGTCGCGCTGCGCGGACGGCAGCGCGATGTTCACGATGGTCGCGTCCAGTACGACCATCAGCTGGGCCAGGGCGATCACCACCAGCCCCCACCAGCGGCGGGGATCGGCATCCGTGGGCGCGGCCGGCTCACCTGACCAGGTGCCACTCATCTGGCCAGAAGACCATGAATCGGGGCGTATCGCATCCCTTTCCGTGTCCGGTCGTGACTGTGGGTCACGGCACCAGGACCACCTTGCCGGTCGTGCCGCGGTTCTCCAGCGCCCGGTGCGCGGCGGCGGCAGCGGCGAGCGGGAAGCGCTGCACGGCCGGGACGAGGCGGCCGGCGGCAGCCTCGGCGAGGGCGCGCAGTTCGAGGGTGCGGAGGGGATCGGCGCCGCCGGTCCGCTCCATCATCACCGGGCCGAGCACCTGCTGGGAGACGCCGTCGACCAGGTAGGGCGTGCCGTCGCGCGGTCCCGTGGCCGACCAGCCGAAGACCAGGTGCCGGCCGCCCGGCCCGAGCAGGGCGACGGCTTCGCGGGCCACGTCGCCGCCGACGCCGTCGAGGACGACCGTCGCCGGGCGCCCGCCGAGGTGGGCGCGGACCTTCTCCGGCCACCGCGGGTCCTTGTAGTCGACGGCGAGGTCGGCGCCGTTCGCGGCGACGCGGGCGGTCTTCCCGGGGCCGCCGGCGAGTCCGATCACGGTGGCGCCGGCGTTCTTCGCGTACTGCGTCACCAGGGTGCCGATGCCCCCGGCGGCGGCCGGGATCACGGCCACGGCACTGGGGCCGAGGTCGGCGAACTGGAGGATGCCCATCGCCGTACGGCCCGTGCCGATCATGGCGACGGCCTCGGCGAAGTCCAGGTTCGCAGGGATCTCGTGCAGGCGTGCGAGGCCGGCGACGGCGAGTTCGGCGTAGCCCCCGGGGGCGAAGCCGAGGTGGACGACGACGCGCCTGCCGAGCCGGTCCGCCGGGACGCCCTCCCCGACGGACTCGACGACGCCCGCGACCTCGCGGCCCGGGATGGTGGGCAGTTCGACCGGCGCGGGCATGGGCCCCTGGACGCCCTCGCGCGGGACGGTGTCCAGGAGGTGGACGCCCGCCGCGCGGACGGCGATCCGGACCTGACCGGGGCCGGGCCGCGGATCCTCGACCTCGTCCAGGACGAGGTTCTCGGCCGGACCGAAGGCGTGGAGACGGATGGCGTGCATGAGGGTCCCCCAACGGAAGAGTGGTCTGTACGGGCCTGTACGCGCCTGCACGGGCCTGTATGGACTGGTACTGGTCTGTACTGGCCCGTATGGACCCCACTCAACGACCTCAAGCATGCTTGAGGTCAAGTTCCCTGCGGCCCCGGCCGAGGGCGAGGGAGACCGCGGTGAGCGCGCTGTTGAAGGAGACCTCGGAGAGCAGGCCCGGCGCGGCCACCTGGTCACCGGCGAGATACACCCCGTCGCCCCGGTCGACGGCGGGCCGGTCCCGCCACGTGGTGCCGGGGAGGTCGACGGCGCCGGTGCGGCCGTTGGCGACCGCCTCGCGCCGCCAGGTGATCCGCTCGCGCCAGCCGGGCATCCCGAGATCCAGCAACTCCTCGGCACGGGCGGCCCCGTCGGCCTTCGACTCCTGCGGCGCGATGGGGATCTGCCCCTGGACCAGCTGTTCGCCCGCCGGCGCCAGGGTGCGGTCCTGCGCCGTGAACCGCTCGATCCAGCCCGGCGCGTCCAGGTCGGACACCGCGAACGCGTCACCGCGCCGGGTCCGCAGGGCCAGGTCGACGAGGACGGTGCGCCCGCTCGGCCAGGTCAGCGCGGGGTCGCCCAGCAGCCGGCGGGCGGCGTCCAGGGAGGTGGCGACGACGACGGGCGCGTCGGTGGGCAGCGCGTCCACCCGGGACAGCGTCTCCACTCGCACACCGAGGTTCCAGGCCAGCGCGGCCATCCGGTCGACGACCCCGGCCCAGCCGCCGCGCGGGTAGTGCGCCTCGGGCGGCAGCTTGGCGGCCCGGCGCAGCCGCTCCTGCACGAAGGCCGCCGACAGCGACCCGGGGTCGTGGTGGAACAGCGCGACGGCGCAGTAGTGCGCGGCGGCCCGCGCGCCCTCCTCGCCCGCGACGCCGGTCGCCCAGGTGAGGAAGTCGGTGTCGACGGGCGCCGGTCCCAGGCCCCGGCGCAGCAGCTTGAGCATGGCGAAGGGCGGGGTGCGGCGCAGCACGCCCTTGTGCCGCAGCCGCAGCCGGGCCGCCTCCAGCGGCGGGAGGGACGCGAGCGGACCGATCAGGTCGCGCTGCCGCAGCCACGACCAGTGCGGGCCGCCGTTGTAGAGGGCGTGCGGGCCGTCGTTGGTCCGGTAGGGGCCCTCGGCGGTCCGGGCGCGGCCGCCGAGTGTGTGATGGGCCTCGTGGACGGTGACCTTGGCGCCCGCCTCGGCGGCGGTGATGGCCGCGGTCAGTCCGGCGAGTCCGCCGCCGATGACGGTGATGCGATGCATGGCTCGGGGTCTCCCTCGGGTCGGGTCGCCTGGTGCGTGACCTGTCTGCCCGTACGACGGCCGGGAGGGTGCCGAATGTGACATCGCGCCGGAGACGGCGCGTTCGGGCAGGCCGGCGCCGGTTGTCAGTGGTGGGGTGCAGCATGGGGGCATGGCGAGGAGAGCGGCGGACGGGCGGGGTACGACGACGGTGCGGGCGGCGCGGCGCCCGGAGCTGCGGCTGCCACCGCTGGCGCCGTTCGAGGACGGGGGACTGGAGCCGGACGGGGACTACGACGCGCTGGACTTCGCGGAGACGGACCTCACCGGCCAGGACGGCGCGGGCGCCCGCTTCATGGACTGCGCGCTGACGGGTTGCGCGCTGGACGAGGCCTCGCTGCCCCGGGCCCGGCTGCTCGACTCGGTCCTCACCGGCGTCCGGGGCGTGGGCACGAACCTGGCGGAGGCCACCCTGCGCGACGTCGAGCTGCGCGACGCCCGCCTCGGCGGCACCCAACTGCACGGCGCCGTACTGGAACGGGTCCTGATCCGCGGCGGCAAGATCGACTACCTGAACCTGCGCCGGTCCCGGCTCAAGGACGTCGTCTTCGAGAGCTGCGTCCTGGTCGAACCGGACTTCGGCGGCGCCCGCCTGGAGCGCGTCGAGTTCGTCGACTGCGCCCTGAAGGAGGCGGACCTCAGCGCGGCCACCCTCGTCGACGTCGACCTGCGCGGCGCCGCCCCGCTGGAGCTGGCCCGGGGCGTGGACCGGCTGTCGGGCGCCGTGATCAGCCCGGCCCAGCTCCTCGACCTGGCACCGGTACTGGCGGCGGAGCTGGGGGTGCGGGTGCTGGCCGAGTAGCGCAGGGCCGGGGCGTCAGGTCAGGCGCGGAAAGCGGGCCTGGAGGGTCCAGATCGCCGGGTTGTCCGCCAGGTCGTCGTGCATGTCGGTCAGGTCGGCGAGCAGGTCGTGCAGGAAGTCCCGGGCCTCCCGGCGCAGTTCGGCGTGGGAGAAGGACAGTGGGGGTTCGTCCGCCGGCAGCCACTCCGCCTCGATGTCGACCCAGCCGAAGCGGCGCTCGAAGAGCAGGCGGTCCGTGGACTCGGTGAAGTCCAGCTCGGCCCGTTGCGGCCGGGCGGCCCGGGAGCCCGCCGGGTCCCGGTCGACGCGCTCCACGATGTCGCACAGCGCCCAGGCGAAGTCGAGCACCGGCACCCATCCCCAGGCTGTGGACAGTTCCCGGTCGGCCTTGGTGTCGGCGAGATACACGTCCCCGCAGAACAGGTCGTGCCGCAGCGCGCGGACGTCCGCGCGCCGGTAGTCCGTCTGCGGCGGGTCCGGGAAGCGGGTGGAGAGGGCGTAACCGATGTCGAGCACGCAGGCGATGGTGTCACGCCCGACCGGATAGGTTGCCCACGTGATCATCGTCCCCTTGCGGCCCGGCCCCGACCACGACATCCCCGGCCCCCTCCTCACCGAGCTGACCGCCCTCTACGCCGCCCACCGCGACTTCCACGCGCTCAGCGGCGACTTCCCCGACCCGGACGACATCCGTCCGGAGCAGGTGGCGGCGGCGCTGGCCGACGAGCTGGCCCGGCCGGGCGCCGAGGTGCTGCTCGCCAGGGACGCGGGCCGGCTGACCGGCGTCGCGATCACGCTCGCCCGGCATCCCGACCCGGCCGACCCGGACCCGTGGATCGGGCTGCTGATGGTGGACGCGGGGCTGCGGCGCCGGGGCCACGGCAGGCGGTTCGCGTCGCTCGTCGAGGAGCGGCTCCGGGCCACCGGCCGCACCGCCGTACGGCTCGCCGTCCTCGACACCGGCACCGACGCCCTCGCCTTCTGGACCGCCCTCGGCTACACGGTCGTCGACCACCGCGCGGACCTGGGGCGCGGCCGTCCCTGCACGGTGCTGCGCAAGGAGCTGGAGAGCGGGGTGCCGCGCACCCCGCGCCGCGCCGCCCGGGTCGCCGTGCTCGACCCCGAGGGCGCGGTGTTCCTCCTGCGCTACGACAACATCGAGGTCGGCGTGCACTGGGCGATGCCCGGCGGCGGACTGGACGCGGACGAGAGCCCCCGCGAGGGCGCCCTGCGCGAGGTGCGCGAGGAGACCGGCTGGCGCGACCTGGAGCCCGGCCCGCTGCTCTGCACCTGGGAACACGACTTCACCCATCTGAGCGTCGGACCCGTCCGCCAGCACGAGCACATCTACGTCGCCCACGCCCCGCGCCGCGAACCCGCCGGGCCCCACCTCGCCGCCGCCCACGCCGCGGACGGCATCCTCGCATGGCGCTGGTGGAGCCGCGCCGAGCTGGCCGATGCCCCCGAACCGCTCTGGCCTCCGGATCTGGCCCTGCTGCTCGACACGTTCGACGCCTTCGAGGGGTGAGGCCGTGGGGGTGGCGGTGCCTACGGCCGGTCCGGTCTGCCGTCCCCGTAGAGCCAGACGTCCCAGATCTCCGTGAAGTCCTCGTCCGGTGCCGACTTCTCCACGTACGCCGTGAACTCCTCGGTGTCCGCGTTGCCGTGGCGGTGCGCGGTGGCCCAGCCCCGCATCAGGTCCAGGAAGGTGTCGTCGCCGACCGTCTGGCGGATCTTGTGCAGGACCATCGCGCCGCGCTGGTAGACGGGGCTCGCGGAGATGTGGCCGACGTCGGGCGGGTCGGCGGGCGGGAACGTCCAGATCGAGTCGCCCGCGTCCTCGTCGTCGTAGTAGGTCCCGTCGTAGAGCGCGTCGAAGGTCTCCTGGGCGGTGTCGCCGCCCTCGTCCTCCTCCCACAGCCACTCGGCGTAGGTGGCGAAGCCCTCGTTGAGCCACATGTCCCGCCAGGTCTTCGGGCTGACCGAGTTCCCGTACCACTGGTGGGCGATCTCGTGGACGAGCAGGACCTGGTCCGGGGCGCCGGGGAAGTAGGGCCGGTTCTGGGTCTCCAGGGCGTACCCGGCGTCCTCGACGCGGTCGACGATCGCGCCGGTGGAGGAGAAGGGGTACGGGCCGAAGTTCTCCTCGCCCCACTCCACGACCTCCGGGATCCGCGCCAGGACCTTGCGGCTCGCCTCGGCCTGCTGGGGGTCGACGGCCGTGTACACGGGCAGACCGGCGTCGGTGGTGGAGCGGTCGGTCTCCCACTCGCCGACGGCGACCGTGGCCACATGGCTCGACATCGGCTCGGCCGTGTGCCAGGTGAACGTCGTACGGCCGCCACGGGTGCGCTCGTCCCGCAGCTCCCCGTTGGAGACCACGCCGAAGCCCTCCGGCACGGTCACGGCGAGGTCGTACGTCGCCTTGTCGGAGGGGTGGTGGCTGCCGGGGAACCAGGCCATCGAGCCGACCGGCTCGCCGAGCGCCACCGCGCCGTCGGCGGTGGGCAGCCAGCCCTCCTCGGAGTCGTCGGGGTCGGTCACCGTCTCCGGTTCGCCGGAGTAGCGGACGCTCACCCGGAACGTCTCCCCGTCGTGCAGCTCGTCCGCCGGGCGGACGGTCAGCTCCTGCCCGGCCCGGTTGAAGCGGGCCTCCCGGCCCTCGACCGTGACCTTCTCGACGTCCAGGCCCATGAGGTCGAGGTCGAAGGCCGACAGGTCCCGGGTGGCGCGAGCGGTGATCGTCGCGGTGCCGGCGAGGTGCTCGTCGTCGGGCTCGTAGGCCAGCTTCAGGTCGTAGTGGCCGATGTCGTAGCCGCCGTTGCCCGCCTTCGGGAAGTACGGATCGCGCACGCCCGAGCCGCCGGGACCGCCGTCCACCGCGCCACCACCGCTGCATGCCGCGAGGGCGGTGACGGTGGCGGCGGTTATGAGCGGACGGGAGATGCGCACGTCGTGATCCTATGCGGCGTTTCACGTGAAACGCCCGTTGGGACCGGGTGTCAGGGCCCTGCTGTCAGCCGCCGATGCCCTCCTGGTTCAGCGCCTCGGCGCCCGCCCGCGCGAACTTCTCGTCCAGGGTGCCGGACGGGGCGCCCGCGACACCGATCCCGGCGATCGGTGCCTTGCCCGCGGTGACCGGGACGCCGCCGCCCAGGAACAGCGTGCCCGGGATGTCCTTCAGGTTCGGGGCGTTCTCCAGGCGGCCCTCCAGCTCGCTGGTCGGGGCGTTCCAGGAGACCGCGGTGAACGCCTTCTTCTCGGCCGACTCGTAGGACTGCGGGCCGGCGCCGTCACCGCGCATGGTGAGGATCGTGTTGCCGTTGCGGTCGACGACCGCCACCGTGATCCGCTGACCCTCCTTCTTCGCCGCCTTCAGCGCGGCCTGCGCCGCCTCGGTGGCGGCGTCGATCGTCAGGTGCGTGGAGGTGGTGGTGTCACGCTGCCCGGCCGCGGCGGGGGCGGCGGACGCGGCGGAGGCCCGGCCGCTCTCCGGAGCGGAGGCGTTCGCGGCCACCGTGCCGAAGGTGCCGGCGGCGACGGCGGCGAGCACGGCGCTGCCGGTGGCGATGCGGGCGCGTCGGGAGAGGGTCTTCTTCATGGCGGTCTGCTCCTCGGGGTCGGGCCGGATCGGGCGCTGTGCTGCGTCCGCTCTCCACCCTCCGTCCCGCCCCCCTGGCCCCCGGTCGCCGTTCCGGCTGCTCCCGGACGACGGAACGGGCGAGGCCGGGGTCGTCCGATCAGCTGACCCGGACACCCCCCGCACAGGGCACCATGGGTGTGTTCGGGCAGCTCAGCGCCCTCCTGCGGCACGTTGGAGGAGACGAACCGGACACGAGGCGGCCACGAGGCGGCCACGAGGCGGCCACGAGGCGGAAAGGAGGCGCGCGGATGCCGAAGCCCTACGACCCCGACACCCGGTGGCTCGGCGCCGTCATGCACGCGGCGTTCTTCCTGCTGCTCGGCGGTGCCCTGGCCCGCTTCCTGCTGCGCCACCCCGGCGAGCCCCGCACCCCGTGGATCCTCGCCCTGTCCCTCGCCCTCGCCCTGCTGCACCTGCTCGGGCCGGTCCTGAGCGGGCCGGTTCCGAGCGGGTCGGTTCCGAGCGGGCCGGTTCCGAGCGGGCCGGGGCGCGGGACCACCCGGCGACGGCCGGCCTGGCTGGGCCCCTGGCTGGGCCTGGTGGTCGTGGTGTGGATGGTGCTGGTCGTCCTCGCGCCCAGCTTCTCCTGGTGCGCGGTGCCCCTCTTCTACACCGGCCTGCGCACCCTGCCGCCCCGGGCGGCGCTCGTGCTGGTCGGTGTCCTGACATTGTTCGTGGTCGCCGCGCAGTTCCGGCTCGCCGGGCGCCTCGACCCGAACCTGCTGCTGGCCCCGCCCGCCGTCGCCGCCATCGCCACCGCCGTGTTCCTGCACACCGAACGGCAGACCGCCCGGCAGCGCGCCCTGATCGACGACCTGATCCGCACCCGCCGCGAACTCGCCGCCTCCGAGCGCCGCGAGGGCACGCTCGCCGAACGCCAGCGGCTGTCGATGGAGATCCACGACAGTCTCGCCCAGGGCCTGTCCAGCCAGCGGATGCTGCTCCAGGCGGCCGAGCGGGTCTGGGAGTCCGACCCGGACAAGGCCCGCGCCCACGTCCGGGGCGCCGCCTCCGTCGCCGAGCACAACCTCGCCGAGGCCCGCCGCTTCGTCCACGACCTCGCCCCGGCCGACCTCGCCCGGGGCGGCGGCCTGGAGGCGGCGCTGCGCGCACTGGCCGCGCGGGAGTCCGGCGACGACCTCACCGTGCGCGTCCACGTCGACGACGGCGCCCGCGTCCCGCCGCTGCCCGACCGCGTCCAGTCGGCCCTGCTGCGCATCGCGCAGGGCGCCCTGGCCAACGTCCGGGAGCACGCGGGCGCGTCCACCGCCGCGCTCAGCCTCACCCTCCTCGACGACCAGGTCGTGCTGGACGTCACCGACGACGGCCACGGCTTCGACCCCGCCGCGCCCGGCGCGACCGGCGGGGCCCCCGGCGTGCGGGGCCACGGCCTGCCCGCGATGCGCGCCCGGCTGCGCCAGCTCGGCGGCACCCTGACCGTCGAGTCCGCGCCCGGCGAGGGCACCGCCCTGTCCGCCGCCGTCCCCCTGGACGCACCCCGCGCCGACCCGGCCGACGCCGAGGAGGCACCCCGATGACCGACCCGGCCGACGCCCAGGAGGCACCCCGATGACCGACCCGGCAGCCGGCGCTCCCGCCCCCGTGCGCATCCTGGTCTGCGACGACCACGTCGTCGTACGGGCCGGGCTGCTCGCCCTGCTCGACAGCGCCCCCGGCATCGAGGTGGCCGGCGAGGCCGGTACCGGCGAGGAGGCGCTCGCGCTCGCCGCGCGGCTGGCGCCGGACGTGGTGCTGATGGACCTCCAGCTCGGCGAGGGCATCGACGGCGTGGAGACCACCCGCCGCCTCACGGCCACCCCGGCGACCGGCCCCGGACCCGGCCGCACACCACACGTACTCGTCCTGACCACGTACGACACCGACGCCGACATCACCCGCGCCATCGAGGCCGGCGCCACCGGCTACCTCCTGAAGGCGGAGCGCCCCGAGGAACTGTTCGCCGCGATCCACGCCGCCGCCCAGGGCCGTACGGCGCTGTCGGGGCCGGTCGCCAGCCGGGTCATGGCCAACATGCGGCGCCCGCGGCCCTCCCTCACCGACCGCGAACGCGACATCCTGGCGCAGCTCGCCACCGGACTCGGCAACCGGGAGATCGCCCGCGCCCTGTTCATCAGCGAGGCCACGGTCAAGACCCATCTGCGCCGGATCTACGACAAACTCGGCGTCGACACCCGCGCGGGCGCGGTCGCCGTGGCCAAGGAGCAGCGTCTGCTGCCGTGACGGACACGCCGAAGGCCCCCCGGCCGGACTCCGGGGGGCCTTCGTACGGAACTGCTCGGCGGGCGAACGTCAGACGTTCACGCCGAAGTCCTGGGCGATGCCGACCAGGCCCGAGGCGTAGCCCTGGCCGACGGCGCGGAACTTCCACTCGGCGCCGTTGCGGTACAGCTCGCCGAAGACCATGGCGGTCTCGGTGGCGGCGTCCTCGGACAGGTCGTAGCGGGCGATCTCGGCGCCGCCGGTCTGGTTCAGGATGCGGATGTAGGCGTTGCGCACCTGGCCGAAGTTCTGCGAGCGGTTCTCCGCGTCGTAGATCGAGACCGGGAAGACGATCTTCTCGATGTCGGCCGGCAGACCGGCCAGGTTGACGTTGATCGCCTCGTCGTCGCCCGCGCCCTCGCCGGAGCGGTTGTCACCGGTGTGGACGATCGTGTTGTCCGGCGTCTGCTTGTTGTTGAAGAAGATGAAGTGGCCTTCGGAGTAGACCTTGCCCTCGGGGTTGACCGCGATCGCGGACGCGTCGAGGTCGAAGTCGGTGCCGGTGGTGGTACGGACGTCCCAGCCGAGCCCCACGGTGACTTCGGTCAGGCCCGGAGCCTCCTTGGTGAGCGAGACGTTGCCACCCTTGGACAGGCTTACAGCCATTGTTTGGGAGTCCCTTCCCTCGTTTACGTACGGCAAGAAAGCTACAGCTACCCCCATGAACGTCGAGGGGGGTACGTAAGGTTCCAGCTCTCTTTACTTTCTTTACCGAGGCCGGGACCGAGGATATTCGGGTGACGTGACCCGTGCGGGGACGGGAGGATGGACGGCATGTCCGGTCCCCATGTCATCCGCGGCTCCGTCTCCCTGCCCGAGGCCGAGCTCGTCTGGCGTTTCTCGCGTTCCTCGGGGCCCGGCGGCCAGCACGTCAACACCACGGACACTGCGGTCGAGCTGCGCTTCGACCTGGCGCGGACCCAAGCGCTGCCCGAGGTGTGGAAGCGGCGGGCGCTGGAAAGGCTGGCCGGGCGCCTGACCGACGGCGTCGTCAGCGTCCGTGCCTCCGAGCACCGCTCCCAGTGGCGCAACCGCGAGACCGCCGCCGTACGCCTCGCCGCCCTCCTCGCCGAGGCCACCGCGCCCCCGCCCAGGCCCCGCAGGCCGACCCGCATCCCGCGCGGCATCAACGAACGCCGCCTGCGCGAGAAGAAGCAGCGCTCCCAGACCAAGCGGGGGCGCTCCGCGCGGGACTGGGGGTGACCGGCCGGGGCGCCTGATGAGTCTGTCCGCGGGTCCGTCGTGGCCGGCCGCGCAGTTCCCCGCGCCCCTCTCGGGGCGCACTCCAGCCGGCCACGTGCCGGCCGTCCGCGTTCAGCCCAGCTCCAGCACCCCCACCGTCTCGCCCTCGCTCGTCTCCCCGTCGGTGCGGAAGCCCAGGCCCAGGTAGAAGCCCTCGGGGCCGTCCGGGCCGGGGTGCCACGTCACGTAGCACTCCTTGCCGCCGCGGCGGCGGATCTCCGCGGCCACCGACTCCACGGCGAAGCGGCCGTAGCCGCGGCCCTGTTCGCCGGCCGCGATGTTCAGACGCCACAGGCCCGAGCGCAGGACGCTGCCGTCCTCGTACCAGTCGATGTCGAAGAAGGCCATCAGGAAGCCGACCGGACGGTCGCCGTCCACGATCAGCCGGGGCCAGGCGACGCCGGAATGGACGTAGGCCTCGGCGAGGGACTTCACCACCGGTTCCGCGGCGAACTCCTGCTCCGGGCGCACCCGGATGGCGGTGGCGGCCTCGAAGTTCGCGGAAGTGATCGTCTCCAGACGGAGACCGGCGCTGGTCGTCATGCGCGCACCCTAAGCAGGGTGCGGGGGAACGGGCGAGCGAATTGCCCCTCAGCCCAACTGCCGGTACCGGCCCCGGAAGTACGTCAGCGGCCCCCCGTCCGCGCTGGGCAGGGCGGCGGTCAGCACCCGGCCGATGACCAGGACGTGGTCCCCGGCCGGCACCCGCTCCTCGGTGCGGCACTCCAGGGTGGCCAGGGCGCCCCCGGCCAGCGGCGCCCCGGTCGCTTCGCCCCGCACATAGGGGATGTCCGCGAACAGGAGGCGGTCGCTGATCCGGCCCTTCATCGCGAAGCGGCCGGCGATGTGCCGCTGGCTCTCGGAGAGCACGGAGACCGCCCACAGGGGCTGCTCGTCGAGCAGGTCGTCCATGCGGGAGCCCACCCGCAGGCTGACCAGGACCAGCGGCGGGTCCAGGGACACCGACATGAACGCCGTGGCCGTCATCCCGACGTCCTCGCCGCCAGGCGCCAGCGGGTCGTCGGGGTCGAGCGGCGGCTCCTGGGCGGTCACCAGGACCACGCCCGAGGCCAGCCGGGACATGGCGGCACGGAATTCCTCGTTGCTCACCCCCTCAGCATGCCCGGCGGCGGGCGACGGCAGCGGGAGCGCGGGGGACGCGTGGGACGTGAGAGACGGAGTATTCGGCACCCCGTCACGCTAATCTCCGGGCCGTTCGCCGGACATCGGACCCCGGTCCGAACCGGGACCTAGGACTGCAGGAGGAGACGACGGACGGAGACATGCGCATATCTACAAAATTTGCGTTCAGTAAACGCACAGAGAAAACGCAGAATCCCCACTCAATTGTTCACCTTATGCTGTGACTTGAGTCACAAGAGGCGGTAATTGTTGACCCTGTGTACCGAGTGAGGAGCGCGCTGTGATTCAGTGGCGGGGAACCTGCAAGGGCACCATCAGTAAGGGCGCCGGAGAGAACCCTTGATTCGCTGCGAGGTCTCGGGGGGAGGGCGAGCATGGAGACCGAGTCGGAGCCCTATGTCCGTCTTGCGTCCCTGCGGCAACTGCACCAGGCCATGGCCGACATGAACAAGGCCCGCAGCCTGGCCGACACCCTGCAGGCCGTCGCCGACGGCGTCGTCCAGGCCCTGGGGTACGAGCTGGCGTGCATCAACCTGGTCCGCCCCGACGGCGATCTCGTCGTCGCCGCCTTCTCCGGCAACCCGGCCGCCGAGGCGCTCATCACCGGCCGCGCGGGCTCCCGCGAGTCCTGGGACCGGCGGCTGAACATGGGCGAGCAGTGGGGCGACCTGATCTTCATACCCCACACCGAGGGCTGGATCCTCGACGACGACGACGTCCCGCAGTGGTACACCGAAGGACCCGCGCCCCGCTTCGAGGACGAGTGGCACCCCTCGGACCGCCTCTTCGCCCCGATGTACGCGCCGGGCCCGCAGGGCGGCGGCAGCAGCGGCGAGCTGATCGGCGTCCTGTCCGTGGACCGGCCGCGCAACGGCCGCCGCCCCGGCGCCTGGGGCCGCGAGGCCCTGCAGATGTACGCCTTCCAGGCCGCCATCGCCATCAGCAACGCCCGGCTCCGCTCCAACATGCAGCGCGCCCTGGTCCGCCTGGAGCGCGACCAGCAGGCGCTCAGGGCCAGCGAGGAGAGCTTCCGCCAGGCCTTCGAGTACGCCCCCTCCGGCATGGCCATCGCCGAGATGGGCGGCGACCAGCACGGCCGGATCCTGCGCACCAACGACGCGCTCTGCCGCCTCCTGGGCCGCCCCGCCTCCGCGATGCGCCGCTACGCCTTCTCCGACCTCGTCCACCCCGAGGACATCGGCACCCTGCTGCGCACCTCCGCCGAGGGCGGCCGGGCCGAGCTGCGCCTGGGCCGCCGCGACGGCACCTACGTCTGGGTGTCGCTGCGCAACAGCGTCGTCGCCGACGCCGCCGACGGGCCCCGTTTCCTGCTCACCCACGTCGAGGACATAGAGGAACGCAAGCGCCGCGAGCTCCACCTCGCCCACCGCGCCTCCCACGACTCCCTCACCGGACTGCCCAACTCCGCCGAACTGCGCTCCCGCCTCGCCGCCCGGCTCTGCCAGCGCCCGCAGTCCCCGCACGCGGCCGTCGCCGACGCGATGGACGCCGCCTACGGGCATCCCGCCGTCTTCGACTCCGGCGGCCACACCTTCGACTTCAACGCGCCCGCCGAGCCGTACGCGGCCTACGACCACCATGTCCACGCGGTCGCCCCCGAGGACGGCCGGGACGACGGCACCAAGGGCCTCGCGGTCCTCTTCTGCGACCTGGACGGCTTCAAGTCGATCAACGACCGGTTCGGGCACAACGCGGGCGACGCCGTGCTCATCGAGGTCGCCCGCCGGCTCGGCGGCGGCGTCCGTGACGGCGACACGGTGGCCCGGCTCGGCGGCGACGAGTTCGTGATCCTCGCCAACGGCCTCGGCCGCGCCGACGCCCAGGACCTCGCCGTACGCCTGCGCAACGAGATCATCCAGCCGATCCGGGCCGAGGGCCGGGCCGTCCGCGTGGGCGCCAGTTTCGGCATCGGATGGGCACACTGCGGCATGACGGCGGACGAGGTGTTGAAGTCAGCTGACGAACGGATGTACGTCGAGAAACGATCTCGTCCCAAACAGCATCGCCGGGCCGGATGATCAGCAGGTCAGCGGGCTGATGCGGTCTGAGTCACCCTTTTGGGTCAGTGGGAACGGGTAGGCTCGCCCTCTCACACCCGTACCGCACCACGCACCGCATCTGGTTAGGAGACCTAGGGATGACGCCCGGCAACAACGGCGCGAGCACGCCCGAGGACGACGACCCCTTCGGCTATCTCTACGCCGACGGGCAGGCCAACGGGGCCCAGCCGCCGTCCGGTGGCTACGGCTACCCGAACTCCGTCAACCGGGTGCGTCCCGTCGGTACACGGCAGTACGGGGCACCACAGCACCAGGGAGCCCAGACCGCCGCCTACGGCCAGGCCGCCCCGCCGCAGCAGGGCGCCTACGGCCGGCCGCAGGGCGGCTACGGGCAGCCGAACGCGCACTACGCCGCGCCGGAGATGTTCCCCGGGGGCGGTGGCGGTTCTCACACCGGCTCGCCGCAGTCCGGGCACGGCGGGGGCGGCGGGCGCCGCGGCCCCAACACCAAGGGCCTGCTGATCGGCGCGGTCGCCGTGGTCGCCGCCGTGGTGATCGGCATCGCCGTCGCCATGACGAGCAGCGGCTCGGACGACGACAAGGGCGGCAACGAGGCGGGCGGCGACCCCACCACCGGCCAGTCCCAGACCACCGACCCGAGCGCGTCCGCGAGCGACGGCGCGGAGGAGGAGGTCAAGCTGCCCGCGGTAGACGCGAAGGCGCTGCGGCTGTCACCCGGTGTGGCGACGGCGTCGGACATCGAGGGCGCCCGCTCGGACGGCGGCGTCTACGTGGCCAACCTCAACCAGCCCGGCGCCTCGGCCACCTGGACCGTCAGCGGCATCCCCAAGGACGGGCTCTACACCCTCTTCGCCGGTTACAGCGCGACCGGCGAGGACCAGTCGATGACCCTCACGGTCAACGGCAAGGAGTTCGGCAGCAAGCTCAACCTGGGCAACTTCACCGGTGCCAAGGACGGCGAGTTCGACAAGGGCTGGACCAAGACCTACGCCTGGCCCACCCTGAACAAGGGCACCAACACGATCACGCTCTCCTGCGCCGCCGGCGACAAGTGCAACGTCCTGCTGGACCAGCTCTCGCTGAAGCAGGGCCAGGTCAAGGACTAGCGGCTCACGCCGCCCCCGCCTCCGCCGTCACCGCGACCCCCCGCCCGATCAGCTCCTCGTACGCCGCCCGGTCGAACTCGCCGGCCACCGGTGCGAGGACCGTCGCCGCGGACAGGGCGACCGCGCGGGCCAGCCGGTCCGGCCAGGGCAGGTGCTCGACCAGGCCGGAGAGCAGGCCCGCGACCGCCGAGTCGCCCGCGCCGGTCGGGTTGCCGTGCACGTGTGCGGGCGGCGCCGCACGCCAGCGCCCCTCGGGGGTCACCGCGAGCAGCCCCTCGGCGCCCAGCGAGGCGATCACGGAGCGGGCGCCGCGGCGCCGGGCCGCCTGGGTGGCCCGCAGCGGCTCGTGCGAGCCGGTCAGCTCGGCCAGTTCGTCGGCGTTCGGCTTGATCAGGTCCGGGCGGGCGGCGACGCCCCGCCGCAACGGCTCCCCGCTGGTGTCGAGGAGCACCGGTACGCCCGCGGCGCGCGCGGAGCGCACCAGACCGGCGTAGGCGCCCACCGGGACGCCCGGCGGCAGGCTGCCGCACAGCGCCACCGCGGAGGCACCGGCGAGCAGCTCCTCGTACGCGTCCTGGAAGGCGTTCCACTCGGCGGGTGCGACGGCCGGGCCCGGTTCGTTGAGCTGGGTGGTGTCGCCGGTGCGTTCGTCGACGACGGCGATGGTGCGCCGGGTGGCCCCCGCGACCGGCACGAGCGCGTCGGCCACCCCGGACACGCCGGCCAGCCCGTCGCGTACGACGCCGCCGGTGGTGCCACCGGCGAAACCGGTGACCGTCACCTCGTGCCCGAGGGCCGCCAGCACCCGGGCCACGTTCAGCCCCTTGCCGCCGGGCCGCTCCGTCACGTCGGTGACCCGGTGGGAGGCGTGCGGCCGCAGGGACCGGACCCGGTAGGTGATGTCGAGAGCGGTGTTGAGCGTGACGGTGAGGATCACCGGTACCGACCTCCCCCGATCGCCTCCGGCCGCCTGTCCCGGAGATGTTGTCCTAAGACACGATCATGCCAAACAGACGGCGGTCGGCCCAGTCCCCCCGTCGGATCAGCCCAGTTGGGGCTCGACCACCCAGGCGCCCCGGCGCATCACGCCCTTCACGTCGAAGGCGTCGTCCAGCACCACCAGGTCGGCGTCCTTGCCCGGCTCCAGGGAACCGATCCGGTCGGCGAGGCCGAGCAGCCGGGCCGGGTTGGCGGAGATCGCCGCGACGACGTCCCCGACGGCCAGCCCGTCGACCGTCACCGCCCGCTTGAAGGCGCGGTCCAGGGTCAGCGTGGAGCCCGCGATCGAGCCGCCCTCCACCAGCCGGGCCACCCCGTCCGCGACCTCGACCTCCATCGGGCCGAGCAGATAGCGGCCGTCGCCGAAGCCGGCCGCGTCCATCGCGTCCGTGATGAAGGCGACCCGGTCCGCGCCCGCGTGGTGGAAGGCCAGCTGGAGCGAGGCCGGGTGCAGGTGCGTGCCGTCGTTGATCAGCTCGACGGTGATCCGCTCGTCCTCCAGCAGCGCCGCGATCGGGCCGGGGGAGCGGTGGCCGAGCGGCGGCATGGCGTTGAAGAGGTGCGTGGCGACCGTGGCGCCCGCGTCGACGGCCTGGAGCGTCTGCTCGTACGTCGCGTCCGTGTGCCCGACCGCCGCGATCACGCCGTGCTCCGCGAGCAGCCGTACGGAGTCCAGGCCGCCCGGCAGTTCGGTGGCGAGCGTGACCATCTTCGCGTGCCCGTGCGCCGCGTCGACCAGCTTGCGGACCTCGGCCGGATCGGGGTCGCGCAGCAGTTGCTCGTCGTGCGCGCCCTTGCGGCACGGGGAGATGAAGGGCCCCTCGAAGTGGATGCCGGCGACGTCGCCCTGCTGGGCCAGTTCGGCGAGCATCCCCGCGTGCCGGGCGAGGAAGTCCAGGTCGCCGGTGACGGCGGAGGCGACCACGGTGGTGGTGCCGTGCCGGCGGTGGGTGTCGACGCCCTTGAGGATCTCCTCGGGGGTGCCGCCGGCGAAGGAGGCGCCGCCGCCGCCGTGGTTGTGGATGTCGACGAAGCCGGGCACCACCCAGTGGCCCGACAGGTCGAGGACATCCGCCCCGGGGGGCGCCGTGTCCGCGATCCGGGTGCCGTCGACGATCACGCGGCCGTCGTCCACGGTCCCGGTGGGCAGTACCACCCGGGCACCGGCGAGAACCTTGCTTGGGGCCATCAGGTGGTTACCTCCGGGGGAGTCGCGGTCGTGGGGGTGGTGCCGGTCGGTTCGGTGCCGAGCAGGTCCCAGGCGAGCAGCCCGGCACCCAGGCAGCCGGCGGTGTCCCCCAGCGCCGCGGGGACGATCTCCGGCAGCTTCTGGAAGGTGACGCGCCGCCGCACGGCGTCCCGCAGCGGTGTGAACAAGGTTTCCCCCGCCTCGGCGAGGCCGCCACCGATGATCAGGACGCGCGGGTCCAGCAGAGTGAGCGCGGTGACCAGTCCGTCGGCCAGCGCGTCCACGGCGTCCTGCCAGACCGCGAGCGCGCGGGCGTCGCCCGAATCGACGGCCTTGGCGCAGTCGGCGGCGTCCGCGGCCGGGTCCCCGCAGGCCTCGGCCCACGCCTGGCTGACCGCCGACGCGGACGCGAACCGCTCCAGACAGCCGCGCTGCCCGCACGGGCACGGGATGCCGCCGGGCCGCACGACGACGTGGCCGATCTCGCCCGCGAAGCCGTGGGCGCCCGACTCCACCCGGCCGTCGATGCCGATGGCGCCCGCGATGCCGGTGCCCAGCGGCACGAACAGGAACCGGTCGGCGCCCTGTCCGGCCCCGATCCGCCCCTCGGCGAGCCCGCCGGCGCGCACGTCGTGGCCGAGGGCGACGGGGACGGCGCCGAGCCGGTCGCCGAGCAGGGCCCGCAGGGGTACGTCCCGCCAGCCGAGGTTGGCCGCGTACACGGCGGTGCCGTGCTCCTCGTCGATGATGCCGGGGACGGCCACGCCGGCCGCGCGGGCGGGCTCGCCGAACCGGTCGGCGCCGTGGGCGCGCAGCTCGGCGGCGAAGTCGAGGATGCCCGCGACCACCGCGTCGGGTCCGCGCTCGCGGCCGGTGGCCCGGCGGGCCCGGTGCAGCAGCTCGCCCCCGGACCCGACGAGGGCGGCCTTCATCCCGGTGCCGCCCACATCGAGGGCGATGACATGTCTCACGGGGACAGTGTGGCCCCCTGACCCGGGAGAGGTCTAGTCCACTGCCGTGGTGTAGACCTTAATCCGTTAAACGGATAAGCACAGGGTTGGGGATTCAGGTGCAGCGGCGTAGGACAGGAACGATCGCGGTGGTGTCCGCACTGGGCATGACGGCGGTCCTCGGCGGCTGCGGCCTCACCGGCGACTCCGGCGAGGTGACCCTGAAGCTGGTCGCCGCCGACTACGGCGACAGCAAGGAAAACAGCTCCCAGAACTACTGGGACGAGCTGGTCAAGTCCTACGAGGCCAAGAACCCCGACGTGCATGTGGAGGTGGACGTCCACTCCTGGAGCGACGTCGACCGGAAGGTCCGGGAGATGGTCGAGGCCGGTGAGGCGCCCGACATGGCGCAGATCGGCGCGTACTCCGACTACGCGGACAAGGACCTGCTCTACGCGGCCGACGACGTGCTCTCGATCCCGGTCCAGGCCGGCTTCGTCTCCCAGCTCGCGGGCGCGGGCCAGGTCAACGGGGTCCAGTACGGGCTGCCCTTCGCGGCCTCCACCCGCGTGCTCTTCTACAACAAGACCCTCTTCGCCGAGGCCGGCGTCACCCCGCCCAAGTCCTGGGACGACCTCGCCGAGGCCGCCGAGGCGCTGGACGAGACGGGCGTGGAGTACCCGTACGCCCTGCCGCTGGGCGCCGAGGAGGCGCAGGCCGAGACCATGCAGTGGATGCTCAGCGGTGGGGGCGGCTACACCGACGACGTCGGCACGTACTCCGTCGACTCGCCGCAGAACGTCACCACCTTCACCTGGCTCCGGGACGAACTGGTCGGCAAGGGCCTCACCGGCCCGATCGCCCCCGGCAGGTTCAACCGCGCCGACGCCTTCGCGGCCTTCGCGAACGGCGACGTCGGCATGCTCAACGGCCACCCCTCGCTGATGAAGATGGCCTCCGACAAGGGCGTGAAGTACGGCATGGTGACGACCCCCGGCGTCGACGGCGAGAGCCAGAACACGCTGGGTGTGTCCGACTGGATGACGGCCTTCAAGAAGAACGGCCACCAGGAGGAGATCGGCGACTTCCTCGACTTCGTCTACAGCGACGAGAACGTCCTCGACTTCTCCCGCGAGTACGACCTGCTGCCGGCGACCACCTCCGCGTCCCAGGTCATGAGCACGGCGGCGGAGGACAAGAACCTCAAGCCGTTCCTGGACGAACTGCTGCTCTCCGAGCTGTACCCGGTCGGCAAGACCTCCTGGGCCTCGGTCAGCGCGGACGTCAAGAAGCGGATCGGCCAGGCGGTCGCCCCCGGCGGCAGCCCCCAGGAGGTGCTCGCCCAGATCCAGGCGACGGCGATGCGGGCGGGCAGCGCGGAGTAGCCGGCCGCACTGTCGGTGGGGGGCGCTACGGTGCCGTACATGGACCTGGGAGAGCTGGCCGAGCGGGAGCGCGGCATCCTCGCACTGGAGCGCCGCGGCTTCCCCGGCCCCGGCGCGAAGGAACGCGCGATCCGCGAGGAACTGGGCCTGGCTCCCGTCCGCTACTACCAGCTCCTCAACGCCCTCCTGGACGACCCCCGAGCCCTGGCCACCGACCCGGTCACGGTCAACCGCCTCCGCCGGATACGGGAGTCCCGCCGCACGGAGCGCTGACCCGCCCCACGCGGTCCGGACCGATCCCACGCCGGGGCGCCGCCGGGGCGGCCCCGCGCCCTGGTCCGCTCCGAAGGGCGCCCCCCGGGTGGCACCTGTGCCGGATACGACAGTCCCGCCGCACGGAGCGCTGAGCCGCCCCGCGCGGCCCGGAGCGATCGCACGCCGGGGCGGCCCCGCGCCCTGGTCCGTTCCGAAGGGCGCCCCCCGGGCGGCGCCTGCGCCGGATACGGGAATCCCGCCGCACGGAGCGCTGACCCGCCCCACGCGGTCCGGACCGATCCCACGCCGGGGCGCCGCCGGGGCGGCCCCGCCCGCCCTGGTCCGCTCGGAAGGACCTGCTCTCCGGGACGACAGCCCCGCCCGCCGGGCGGTACCTCTCCGGCCGGCGGCCGGGACCCGTTCCGCGGGCGATGCGCGCGGCCGGTGTCGGCGGGATAGGTTCGCGGTATGGGCAGCCACCAGGACTCCACCCGTGACGACTCCCCGGACCACCTGCCGTCCCCCTCGACGGAGGCCGGGCGCGCGGGGCTCGACGCGCTTCTCGCCGACCCCGGGCGCGCGGTGATCGCGCTGGACTTCGACGGCACGCTGGCCCCGATCGTCGCCGACCCCGACCGGGCGCGGGCGCACCCGGACGCCGTACCGGCGCTCGCGGCCCTCGCCCCCCAGGTCGCCTCCGTCGCGGTGATCACGGGCCGGCCGGCCGAGGTCGCCGTCCGGCACGGCGGCTTCGCGGACGTCCCCGGCCTGGACCGGCTCGTCGTCCTCGGCCACTACGGCGCCGAGCGCTGGGACGCCGCCACTGGCACCCTCACCACCCCCGAACCACACCCCGGCGTCGACGCCGTCCGCGCAGAGCTGCCCGCCCTGCTGGAGCGGTCCGGCGCCGGGCAGGGCACCTGGATCGAGGAGAAGGGCCACGCGGTCGCCGTCCACACCCGCCGCGCCCCCGACCCGCAGGCCGCCTTCGACATCCTGCGCGTCCCCCTCACCGACCTGGCCTCCCGGCACGGCCTGATCGTCGAACCGGGCCGCATGGTCCTCGAACTGCGCCCACCCGGCATGGACAAGGGCGCCGCGCTACGGGCGTACGTCCGGGACACGGACGCCGCGTCCGTCCTCTACGCCGGCGACGACCTCGGCGACCTCCCCGCCTTCGCGGCGGTCGACGTACTCCGCTCCGAGGGCACCCCGGGCCTCCTCGTCTGCAGCGGCAGCGACGAGGTCCCGGACCTCAGGAAACGAGCGGACGTCGTCGTGAACGGTCCTTCGGGCGTCGTCGGACTCTTGGGGACGCTGGCGGAAGAACTGCAGCGATGACGCAGCGACCCGATCCTGTGCAAAGTTGCGCTGTGTGCCCATAACATCACCCGCATGGTCGATGTTGGGGTGAGGCAGCTGGAGCGCAGCAGGGATCGACTGGAACGTGGGGCGGAAGCGGTGGTGAGCGGGGGAGATCAGCCTACGGGCGCACTCCTGATGTTCTATGGCGCCGAATGCGGCCTCAAGGCGGAAGTCATGCGGCGTAGAGGGCTTCGGGACACTTCCCAGCTTCCAGCTTATCTTCGTACACACGATCTCCGAGCCCTTGCCCGGGAACTGAGGTTGTCACCGGAGGTCCAGGAGGCGCTGAGAGGCTGCGTGCGGACCCCGGTCAACGGGAGAGCCGCTCAGCGAGTCCAGTCCCAAGCGTTGCATGAGGCATGGCGGTACGGTGCGGACCTGGAGTCGGATGGTGAGAAGCATGCGGTGGAAGCGCTGCGTTCCCTGATCTCGGAGTCACGGAAGTGAATGACGTAACGAACACTGAAGTAGGGACGCGTTTGGTGGCTGGCGACCGCAGCCGAGTAGTGCCCGGGCGTCTGTTTACCTGGGTGGACGTTGACGAGCATCTAGCCCACTTGGCGTCGTCCGGCCTCTGGCCCAGTTGGTTGTCGGAGGCGGATGCGTGGTGGGATCAGCTGCTGCTGGCAGTCGAACCGGACACATCTGTCGACGATGTACGGAAGTGGCTGGATCGAGCGTTCGGGGCGGGCTCTGTCACGGGCGCCCCCGAGGAGCCGGTGCTCGCGTTGGACAGGCCAGGTGGTCTCGGCACAGAGGGCATTCCCGTGGTGCTGGAGAAGACCCAAGGCAAAGCTGCCGATCGTCGAGTGCCACGTCTCGCGGAGCGAAGGACGACGGCTGAGTTGGCACTTGCCCTCAGCCGTCCACACTCCGACGCCTTCACAGGTGATGTCCAAGTGATCGCGTTCCATTCCTTCAAGGGAGGAGTCGGGCGTACCGTCCACGCCGTCGCTCTCGCCGACCAGTTGGCCCGGTCGGGAAGTCGAGTGCTGCTCGTTGACGGTGATCTGGAGGCGCCAGGCATTACGTGGATGCACCAGGCCCAGGGCGGGACCTGCGATATCGCCTACGAGGACGTGCTGGCCCTCCTGCACGGCACAACCGGCGGAGACGTGACCTCGGTCGCGGGCATCGTTCAGGATTATCTGGCAGGCCAGTTCGTCACTAGTGGTACGGGTGAAGGCAGGCTCGCGATCCTCCCCGCTACTCGTCGACCTCGGCTCGGGCCGCCACACATCGAGCCGTTGGACCTGCTGACTGCCGATCGATCAAGCTACTTCCTCACCGAGTCCCTCGCGGAAGTAGCGCACAGATCCGGCTTTGACGTAGTCATTGTCGACTTGCGTGCCGGTGCCTCCGAACTGTCTGCACCTGTACTGCTGGACCCGCGCGTGCAGCGGGTCTTTGTCACGACACTGAGCAGCCAGTCCTTGGACGGTACGGTTCGCATGATCCATCAGCTCGGCGCCAAGGCGCCGACCCTCCTGGGCGGTGACCCCGCTCCAGCGGCAATTGTGACGCAGTACCGGATGGACGTTCACGATGCTGAAGCAGAGGCCGCCGTGGCCACGCTTGAGCAGGCGCTGAACGACATGCTGGGTGTGACGGAAGGCGATGAGGACGAGTCGGACCTCGTCGTCGACACCAGAGCCGTGACCGTAGCGTTGGTCAGCCCGTTCCGGGACGAGTTGCTCGCCCTGCCTCGCAGTTGGGACGAGGTCATCGACGTCGTCCATCGGTGCGGTCTGGGAGACAAGGTCGCCGAACTGGCGCCGCAGCCCCAGCCGGGACAAACCTTGGACGCGGTGGCTGAGGGGCCCAGCGGGGTTGAGGAGCGCAGGACGGCGCTGCATGGCCGGGCAGCCGCCCTGGTCTTTGCTGAACGAACGGGTTTGGACGGAGCGTTGGGCTTCTTGTCCACCGAACCCATTCGTCGGCTGATTGGCGATCACCGTAGTTCACTGCCCGTGACGGTGGTCGTTGGCGCCAAAGGTGCGGGCAAGACCTTCACCTTCGCCAGGATGTGTGCCGCGGGGAGTTGGTCTGCCTTTGCGAGCAAGGCAAATACCCATGTGCTGGATGACGCATTGGTCGTACCGGTACTTGACCCGGCCAACCTTGATCAGCAACCGGCGGGTGACGCACGAACCGGGCCTCAGGACTTGCGCGACCGGGCAGCGAGGGGCCAGGGGGCAACGCGTACGCAGATTCTGCGGATCCTCAATGAGGCGCTGCGTTCTGGCGATGACAGCTCGGACTCCTACGTCTGGCTCAATGTCTGGCTTCGATGTATGGCGATCGCCGGCGGTAGTGAGGCCTCCCTGCATGACGACTTCGACGCGGAGCGAGAACTTCTACGACTCGGGCGCGACCAGAAGCTGCTCTTCGTTTTCGACGGTCTGGAGGACTTCCTGCAGGAGCTTGAGGGGGATGCGAAACGTGTCGCGTTGCGCACGCTGCTCGTCGAGGTACCTGATTGGCTCCGATCGCTGCGCGACCGTCCGCTTGGAGTGGTGGTCTTTGTCCGCCGTGACTTGGCTTCATGGGCGATCAGGCAGAATCTCGGCCAGTTCTTGGACCGATACGAGGCATACGCCCTGCGGTGGGATGCGCAAGAAGCGCTCCGACTCGCGCTCTGGGTGGCTGTGACGGCTCGCGCCGTTCCGGACCCGGGCCGCGAGCTAATGGAACTTTCGTACGAGGACATTGCCCAGGCGTTGCGCCCGGTCTGGGGGGCGAAGCTCGGTTCGGACGCTTCGCACGAGGCCTGGTCCGAACGCTGGGTCCCCGCAGCCCTCGCTGATTTCAATGACCAGGTTCAGGCCCGTGACGTCGTCCGCTTCTTGCGGGAGGCGGCGGAACTTTCCGCGGGGGACGAACGGACAGACAGGCTCCTCGTCCCTACTGCCATGCGTAACGCTCTTGCGCAGTGCAGCTCAGAGAAGGTCAGAGAGATCAGCCAGGAGAACAAGCGGCTTGGGGACCTGCTACTCGGGCTGGGGCAGTACGCACCGGAGGTGCTGATGCCCTTCAGCGCCGAGGACGTCGGCCTGGAAGCCAACGATCTGGCCGTACTCAGAGAAGCTGGTGCCATGGCGCGGGACACTGACGGCCGCTATCGGTTGCCTGAGATCTACCGGCATGCCCTGGGGTTCAGGACCCAGGGGCGTGCCCGCGTCGTGCGAAGGTGAAGAAGCGTGGCGTTCGGCCAGGTCAGTGAGGGAGAGCTGCCCTGGCCGACCTATCCAACTCTTCCTCAACCCCTCAACGCATCCAACTGCTCCATGAACCACCGCCCCGGCGGCAACGCCGTCCCCGCAGCAGCCAACCGCTTCGACCGCTCCGCCCGCTCACCGGGCGCGACCGACAGCGCCTCGTGCAGTGCCTCCGCCGTCCCGGACACGTCGTACGGGTTCACCACCACCGCGTCCTCGCCCAGCTCCTCGTACGCCCCCGCCTCCCGCGACAGCACCAGCACGCACCCCTCGTCGGAGACGACCGGGACCTCCTTCGCGACGAGGTTCATCCCGTCCCGCACGGGATTGACGAGGGCCACGTCGGCCAGCCGGTACGCCGCCAGCGACCGCGCGAAGTCGTCCTTCACGTGCAGCACGACCGGCGTCCAGTCCGCCGTGCCGAACTGCGCGTTGACCGAGTCCGCGACCCGCTGCACCTCGGCCGTGTAGTCCCGGTACACGGCGAGATCCTGCCGCGACGGGTAGGCGAACGCGACGTGCACCACCCGCTCCCGCCACTCCGGCCGCGCCGCCAGCAGTTCGCGGTAGGCCAGCAGCCCCCGCACGATGTTCTTGGACAGCTCGGTGCGGTCCACCCGCACGATGGTGCGGCGGCCCTCCCCGATCTCCTCCCGCAGCGCCGCCATCCGCTCGTCCACGTCGGCCTCGTGCGACCGCGCGCGCAGGAAGTCCGCGTCCGCGCCGAGCCCGTGCACGCCGGTCTCCGTACCGCCGAGCCCGCCCACCAGGGCGTCGCAGCACGCGGTGAACGCGTCGGCCCAGCGCCGGGTGAGGAACCCGAGCCGGTCGGCGCCGAGCATGCCGCGCAGCACCTGCTCGGCGATGTCGTCCGGCAGCAGCCGGAAGTAGTCGACCGGCGCCCACGGCGTGTGCGAGAAGTGACCGATCCTGAGGTCCGGCCGCAGCTCGCGGAGCATCCCCGGCACCAGCGTCAGGTGGTAGTCCTGCACGATCGCGACCGCGCCCTCGGCGGCCTCCTCGGCCAGCGCCTCGGCGAAGGCCCGGTTGTACGCCTCGTAGGAGGCCCACTGCCGCCGGAACTCCGCGTCGAAGACCGGCTCCAGGGGCGTCTGGTAGAGCATGTGGTGCACGAACCACAGCACGGAGTTGGCGATCCCGTTGTACGCGTCCGCGTGCACGTCCGCCGGCACGTCCAGCATCCGTACGCCGTCCTCGCCGACCCCGCGCCGCACCGCCTCACGGTCGCCGTCACCCAGCGCCGAGCACACCCACAGCGCACCCGCGTCCGGCCCGATGGCCGACAGCCCCGAGACCAGCCCGCCACCACCCCGTTTCGCGCGCAGCGACCCGTCCTCACCCACCTCGTACGAGACCGGCCCCCGATTGGAGGCGACCAGCACCTGAGCAGCACCGAAGCTTGAAGCCATACGCCTCAACCTAGCCCGGCCCCGAAATACTCAAACGTGCCCGCACGCCACAGCGGTGCCGATCACGCCACCCGCCGCGCCGCGTACTCCGCGATCTCCGTCATCGGCGGCCGTTCCTCCGTGTCCACGGCGTGGGTGCGGGGCTCGAAGCCCGCGGGGCCGCGTTCGAACTGGGTGAGGGTCGGGCGGACCAGGTGGCCGCGGGCCAGGCGGAGCTGGGCGGTGCGGTAGATCGCGGCGGACATGCGGCCCAGGGCCTGGCCGTCCTGGTGGTGGTGGCGGCGGACGCCGACGTCGACCTGGGCGAGGGCGTCCAGGCCGACCAGGTGCAGGGCGTCGACCAGCATGCCCAGCTCGACGCCGTAGCCGACGGGGAAGGGGAGCCGTTCCAGCAGGGAGCGGCGGGCCGCGTACTCGCCGCCCAGCGGCTGCACGAAGCCGGCCAGCAGCGGCCAGTGCAGGTTGAGCAGCGGGCGGGCCACCAGCTCGGTGACCCGGCCGCCCTGGCCGGGCGTGGTGCCGAGCGGACGGTCGTACATGGCCTTGACGAGCTGGACGTCCGGTTCGGTGAGCAGCGGGCCGACGATCCCGGAGACGAAGTCGGCGGAGAACTCGCGCAGGTCGGCGTCGACGAAGCAGACGATGTCGCCGCCGGTGACCAGCAGCGAACGCCACAGCACCTCGCCCTTGCCCGGCACCGCCGGGATGCGCGGCAGGATCGCGTCGCGGTGCACGACGCGCGCGCCCGCCGCCGCGGCCACCGCCGACGTACGGTCGCTCGACCCGGAGTCCACGACCACGATCTCGTCGACGAGCGGGGCCCGGAGCATCAGCTCGCGGCGGATCACCGTGACGATCTCGCCGACCGTCGCCTCCTCGTCGAGGGCCGGGAGCACCACGCTGACCGTCTGCCCGGTGGCCTGTTTGGCGGCCAGCAGCTGCCGGATCGGCCGGTCCCCGGCGGACCAGGAACGCGCGCTCAGCCAGCGCTCGACTTCTTCCAGCACGGTCCCGGGCTCCTCTGTGATCCATCTCGCGGTACGGACGACTATCTCAACCGTCCTGGCCTTCGGTTACAGTCTTGAACAACGCGCAGGACCACCGCATGCCGGGGTCGCCGCGCGTAGCAGCGAAATACAACTTCATACCGCTCATCCAGAGGGGCAGAGGGATACGGCCCGTTGAAGCCCCGGCAACCCTCCAGTCGGTTCTTGTCACACAGACGTGGCGAGGCTCCCGACTAGGGAAGGTGCCAAATCCGTCTCACGGCGAGATGCGTCGTGAGGAAGATGAGGAGAAAGGGCCTCGCCTCCATGGCTGTGCAGACTGCCGAAACCTCCACGAACACCCCGGGCGCCACCGACAGCACCGTCGACCTCGGCCCCGCCGCCGCCCTGAGCTGCCGGGAGTGCGGCCACCGCGTCCCGCTCGGCCCGCTCTTCGCCTGCCAGGAGTGTTTCGGCCCGCTGGAGATCGCCTACGACTTCTCGGCCTACGACACCGAGGAACTCCGCAAGCGGATCGAAGCGGGCCCCGCGAACATCTGGCGCTACGCCCCCCTGCTGCCCGTCCCCGCCGACGTGGCCGACAAGCCGAACATCAACCCGGGCTGGACCAAGCTGGTCAAGGCCGACAACCTGGCCCGCGAGCTGGGCGTCACCGGCGGTCTCTACGTCAAGGACGACTCCGGCAACCCGACGCACTCCTTCAAGGACCGCGTCGTCGCCCAGGCCATCGAGGCCGCCCGCGCCTTCGGCTTCACCACCCTCTCCTGCTCCTCCACCGGCAACCTGGCCGGCGCCGTCGGCGCCGCCGCCGCCCGGGCCGGCTTCCGCTCCTGCGTGTTCATCCCGCACGACCTGGAGCAGGGCAAGGTCGTCATGGCCGCCGTCTACGGCGGTGAGCTGGTCGGCATCCAGGGCAACTACGACGACGTGAACCGCTTCTGCTCCGAACTGATCGGCGACCCGGCCGGCGAGGGCTGGGGCTTCGTCAACGTCAACCTGCGGCCGTACTACGCCGAGGGCTCCAAGACCCTCGCCTACGAGATCTGCGAGCAGCTCGGCTGGAAGCTGCCCGACCAGATCGTCGTCCCGATCGCCTCCGGCTCCCAGCTCACGAAGATCGACAAGGGCCTCCAGGAGCTGATCAAGCTCGGTCTGGTCGAGGACAAGCCCTACAAGATCTTCGGCGCCCAGGCCGAGGGCTGCTCGCCGGTGTCGACCGCGTACAAGGCCGGCCACGACGTCGTGCGCCCCCAGAAGCCGAACACCATCGCCAAGTCGCTGGCCATCGGCAACCCCGCCGACGGGCCGTACGTCCTGGACATCGCGCGCCGCACCGGCGGTGCCGTGGAGGACGTGACCGACGCGCAGGTCGTGGACGCGATCAAGCTGCTCGCCCGGACCGAGGGCATCTTCGCGGAGACCGCCGGTGGCGTGACGGTGGGGGTGACCAAGAAGCTGGTCGAGGGTGGCTTGCTGGACCCGTCGCTCACCACGGTCGTCCTCAACACCGGTGACGGTCTGAAGACGTTGGACGCGGTGGCGGACACGGGGCTGACTGCGACCATTCGTCCCAACCTGGATTCGTTCCGTGAGGCCGGGCTCGCGTAAGACAGCTTGTACGTCGTCTGCGGGCCGGTGGGGGCTGGTCGCGCCCACGCGGCGGTAGCCGCAAATTCAACACAGCCCCGCGCCCCCTAGGTAAGTCACCCTGACCGGAGGTTCAAGTGAGCGTCAACGTCCGCATCCCCACCATCCTGCGCACCTACACCGGTGGCCAGGCCGAGGTCAAAGCCGAGGGCGCGAATCTCGGCGAGGTCATCACCGACCTGGAGAAGAACCACACCGGCATCGCCGCCCGCGTCCTGGACGACCAGGGCAAGCTGCGCCGCTTCGTCAACGTCTACGTCAACGACGACGACGTGCGCTTCGAGCAGGGCCTGGAGACCGCGACCCCGGACGGCGCGGGCGTCTCCATCATCCCGGCGGTCGCCGGCGGCTGAACCGCCCCTTCGTTACCACTGGTAATCGTGGTGACGCAGAGTTCATCGAATTGCCCCCTCCGTAAGAGAAGCGGAGGGGGCAATTCCATTGGATTGAGCGCGGTAGAGTTGGGGAACGCGCTCCCGATCAAGGCATCGGGAACCCTGAATTCCTGCCGCCCGCCCGACAAGAAGTAGCCAAAGTGTGGGCGTGTTTCGCGGCTTTTGTGACCTTTGCGTGCCCCGACTTGACCCACATTCAGGGGAAAGCTCGTCATTTTCCGGACCGGGTACGTCCAGATTTCTCGTCCGATTGACCTGTTGCAGACGGCAGTTGGACAGATACATTCAGCCGCGGTCGACGCGTTCCGGCGCACGCCCCCAGTCGTGGGGGGTGAGGTCTGACCCGGATCCGCGAAGTGCGGATCTGTGCAAGGGCCAGTAATAGGGGAGTTAGGCATGGCTCAGGGCACCGTCAAGTGGTTCAACGCGGAGAAGGGGTACGGCTTCATCGCGGTCGACGGTGGTGCGGATGTTTTCGTCCACTACAGCGCGATTCAGATGGACGGCTACCGCACCCTCGAAGAAGGCCAGCGGGTCGAGTTCGAGATCTCGCAGGGTCAGAAGGGCCCGCAGGCCGACATGGTTCGCCTCAGCGCCTGAGACGTTCGGCCACCGCAAGTAAACGGTTCTTCTCCGAAGGGCCCGTACCTCCTCAGGGGGTCCGGGCCCTTCGGGCTGCCCGGACCCGGGCGCGCCCCTTGTTCGCGGGTGGCGGAGCGGGCGGCCGGATCCCCCGGAGGCGCTTGCACTCGATGGGGTCGAGTGCTAATCATTGGCGTTAGCACTCTGAAGGTGAGAGTGACAACGAAGGACCGGGTCGGTGAGGCCCGCAGGCCGGGTGGGGAAGGAACCACAAGGCCGGCGAGCCGTCCGTCGCGGGCGCGGGCGCGGTCCGAAGGAATCACCCCCAGTCCTGGAGGGACCACTTCACATGGCCAAGATCATCGCGTTCGACGAGGAGGCACGGCGCGGCCTCGAGCGCGGCATGAACCAGCTCGCGGACGCCGTCAAGGTGACGCTCGGCCCCAAGGGCCGCAACGTCGTCCTCGAGAAGAAGTGGGGCGCCCCCACGATCACCAACGATGGTGTCTCCATCGCCAAGGAGATCGAGCTCGAGGACCCGTACGAGAAGATCGGCGCCGAGCTGGTCAAGGAAGTCGCCAAGAAGACGGACGACGTCGCCGGTGACGGTACGACCACCGCGACCGTTCTCGCCCAGGCCCTGGTCAAGGAAGGCCTGCGCAACGTCGCGGCCGGCGCCAACCCGATGGCCCTCAAGCGCGGCATCGAGAAGGCCACCGAGGCCGTCTCCGCCGCCCTGCTCGAGCAGGCGAAGGACGTCGAGACCAAGGAGCAGATCGCCTCCACGGCCTCCATCTCCGCCGCCGACACCCAGATCGGCGAGCTCATCGCCGAGGCCATGGACAAGGTCGGCAAGGAAGGCGTCATCACCGTCGAGGAGTCCCAGACCTTCGGTCTGGAGCTGGAGCTCACCGAGGGTATGCGCTTCGACAAGGGCTACATCTCGGCGTACTTCGCCACCGACATGGAGCGTATGGAGGCGTCGCTCGACGACCCGTACATCCTGATCGCCAACTCCAAGATCGGCAACGTCAAGGACCTGCTGCCGCTCCTGGAGAAGGTCATGCAGTCGGGCAAGCCGCTGCTGATCATCGCCGAGGACGTCGAGGGCGAGGCCCTGTCGACCCTGGTGGTCAACAAGATCCGCGGCACCTTCAAGTCCGTCGCCGTCAAGGCCCCGGGCTTCGGCGACCGCCGCAAGGCCATGCTCGGCGACATCGCCATCCTCACGGGCGGCGAGGTCATCTCCGAGGAGGTCGGCCTCAAGCTGGAGAACGCGTCCCTGGACCTCCTGGGCCGCGCCCGCAAGGTCGTCATCACCAAGGACGAGACCACCATCGTCGACGGCGCCGGCTCGACCGACCAGGTCAACGGCCGCGTCAACCAGATCCGCGCCGAGATCGAGAACAGCGACTCGGACTACGACCGCGAGAAGCTCCAGGAGCGTCTGGCGAAGCTGGCCGGCGGCGTGGCCGTCATCAAGGCCGGTGCCGCCACCGAGGTCGAGCTCAAGGAGCGCAAGCACCGCATCGAGGACGCCGTTCGCAACGCGAAGGCGGCCGTCGAGGAGGGCATCGTCGCCGGTGGTGGCGTGGCCCTGCTCCAGGCCACCCAGGTCTTCGAGAAGCTGGAGCTGACGGGTGACGAGGCGACCGGCGCCAACGCCGTGAAGCTCGCCCTGGAGGCCCCGCTGAAGCAGATCGCCGTCAACGGTGGTCTCGAAGGCGGCGTCGTCGTCGAGAAGGTGCGCAACCTCCAGGTCGGCCACGGCCTGAACGCCGCCACCGGTGAGTACGTCGACATGATCGCCGAGGGCATCATCGACCCGGCGAAGGTGACCCGTTCCGCGCTGCAGAACGCCGCCTCCATCGCCGCGCTGTTCCTCACCACCGAGGCCGTCATCGCCGACAAGCCGGAGAAGGCCGCCGCGGGCGGCGCCCCGGGCGGCATGCCGGGCGGTGACATGGACTTCTGATCGACCGGTTCCGGTTGATCGACCGTCCCGCACGAACCGAGGGCGGCACTCCCCGAACGGGGGGTGCCGCCCTCGGCGTTGTCCGGGGGGGTGTGGGCCTGATCACGTCCGGCCGGGTGCGGTGAGCGGAATGGGACCGGTGGGTGCGGGGGTTCACCCTTGGGAGTATCCATGCGCACGCACATACCACCTGGTACCCCCACCAAGGAGCCCCCACGTGACCGTCACCCCCGTCGAGGCCGCCTCCCGCGCCGCCCAGATCCTCGCCCGCCCGGCCACCATCAACGGACTCACCGTCCCGAACCGCATCGCGATGGCGCCGATGACCCGGATGTTCTCCCCGGGCGGCGTCCCCGGTGAGGACGTGGTGTCGTACTACTCCCGCCGGGCCGCCGCCGGTGTCGGCCTGATCGTCACCGAGGGGACGTACGTCGGTCACGACTCCGCCGGGCAGAGCAGCCGGGTGCCGCGGTTCCACGGCGAGGAGCAGCTCGCCGGGTGGGCGAAGGCCGCCGAGGCGGTGCACGCGGCGGGCGGCACGATCGTGCCCCAGCTGTGGCACGTCGGGATGGTGCGCAAGGCCGGCCAGCCGCCCTTCGCCGACGCCCCCGCCGTCGGCCCGTCCGGGCTGCGCATCGGCGAGGACGAGGTCACCGGCACGGCGATGACCCGGAGCGACCTGGACGACGTCATCGGCGCCTTCGCCGAAGCCGCCGCGGACGCCGAGCGCATCGGCTTCGACGGCGTGGAGATCCACGGCGCCCACGGCTACCTCGTCGACCAGTTCCTCTGGTCCGGCACCAACCGCCGCACCGACGCCTACGGCGGCGACCCCGTGGCCCGCACCACGTTCGCCGCCGAGATCGTGGCCGCCGTGCGGGAGAAGGTCTCGCCGGAGTTCCCCGTGATCTTCCGCTACTCGCAGTGGAAGCAGGAGGCCTACGACGCCCGCCTCGCCGAGACCCCCGACGAACTGGAGGCGATCCTCGCCCCGCTCGCCTCGGCCGGCGTCGACGCCTTCCACGCCTCCACCCGCCGCTACTGGCTGCCCGAGTTCGACGGCTCCGACCTCAACCTCGCCGGCTGGACCAAGAAGCTGACCGGCAGGACCACCATCACCGTCGGCTCGGTCGGCCTCGACGGCGACTTCACCAAGGCGTTCCTGGGCGAGGGCGCACCCGTCGGCAGCCTCGGCAACCTCCTCGACCGCCTGGAGCGCGACGAGTTCGACCTCGTCGCCGTCGGCCGCGCGCTGCTCCAGGACCCGCTGTGGGCCGAGAAGGTCCTCGCCGGACGCTTCGACAGCCTCGCGCCCTACGACGCGGCGTCGCTGAAGACCCTCAGCTGAGCGCGGTGCGCACCACGGCGTAGGGTCCGTGGGATGACGATCCCTGGACCCGTGGAGTCAGTGGAATACGTGGTGCGCACGGCCGCCGGTGCGGTGCGCGGGCGAGGGGAGGACGGGCTGACCGTCTTCCGCGGTATCCCCTTCGCCGAACCTCCGGTGGGTGCGGGCCGGTTCGCCGCCCCGCGCCCCGCCCGCCCCTGGGACGGCATACGCGACGCGTACGCCTTCGGCCCGCCGCCCCCGCAGGACCTCGGCATCGCGGGCCCGGCCGGTGCGCTGCCCGAGGGCGACGACTGGCTGACGGTCAACGTCTGGACGCCGGAGCCCGATCCGGCCGCCCGCCGCCCGGTGATGGTGTGGATCCACGGCGGCGCCTACAAGCTCGGCCACTCCGGCAGCCCCGGCTACGACGCCCGCCGTATCGCCGTCGACGGCGACCTCGTCGTCGTCACCTTCAACTACCGCCTCGGCATGGAGGGTTTCGCCCACATCGAGAGCGCCCCCGCCAACCGGGGCCTCCTCGACCAGGTGGCCGCGCTGGAGTGGGTGCGGGACAACATCGCCGCATTCGGCGGCGATCCCGGCCGGGTCACCGTCTTCGGGGAGTCCGCGGGCGCCGGTTCCGTGGCCGCGCTCCTCGCCATGCCACGAGCGGCCGGACTCTTCGGGCGGGCCGTCGCGCAGAGCGTGCCGGGCACCTTCTTCTCCCCGGAACTCGCCCGGGACCTCGGCACCGCCCTCGCCGCCGAGGCCGGTCTGCGCCCCACCGTCGCCGACCTCGGCGCCGTCGCTCCCGAGCAGCTGGTCAAGGCCGGTCAGGCCCTCGCCCCGAAGATGCCCGGCCGCGTCGACCGCTGGGGACAGGCCGCGCCCACCGTCACCCCCTACGCCCCGGTCGTCGACGGCGACGTCCTGCCGGTCACGCCCTGGCGGGCGCTGGCCTCCGGCGCCTCCCGCGACGTCGACCTGATCGTCGGCCACAACCGCGACGAGAACCGCCTCTTCACCGCGATGGCCGGCAAGCTCGGCGAGATCGGCGAGGAGCGGTCGGGCGCCGCCCTGCGCCTGTACGCGCCGGGCGGCGAGGCGGCCTACCGAGCGGCGTTCCCCGAATTCTCCGCGAACGACCTCTACGAACGGGTCCAGACGGACTGGCTGTTCGGCATGCCCTCCCTGCACCTGGCCGAGGCGCACCTCGCGGGCGGGGGCCGCGCCCACGTCTACGAGCTGACCTGGCCGGCCCCGGCCGACGGCGGCGCCCTCGGCGCCTGTCACGCCCTGGACATCCCGCTGCTCTTCGGCACCTTCCGTGCCGACATCGGCCCCCTCCTCTTCGCCGGTGCGGAACCGTCCCCGGAGGCGCTGGCCCTGTCGTCCCGTTTCCGGTCCTCGTGGACGGCGTTCGCCCGCACGGGTGATCCCGGCTGGCCGGAGTACGACGCGGAGCGGCGCCTCGTCCAGGTCCTGGACGCGGAGCCGGTCGTCGCGCCGTACCCGGAGGAGACGTCCCGACGCCTCTGGGAGGGCTACGAGTTCACGCCGCTGCCCCTGGTGACGCCTTGACGCCGTGGAGGAAGGCGGACCAGGCGGCGGCCTGGAACCGGAGGGTGGGTCCGTCGGGGGCCTTGGAGTCGCGGACCGGGGTGACGGCGGGGTTGCCGACGGCTACTTCGAGGCAGTCGCCGCCGCTCCCGCCGCTGTAGCTGGACTTGTACCAAGTCGCCTCAGGGGTGCTCCTCATGGGCGTAATCCTGCGCCATCGCCTCGATCAGGGCCAGGGACTTCTGTGGGGAGAGCGCGTAGGCGGTGAGGAGCTCGTAGGTGTGGCGCTGGTACCTGACGGTGGTGGGATCGTCCTCCAACCGTCCCGTGCCGACGCCCTCGAAATAGAGCAGAGGAGGAGCGTCCTCGAAGTCCATCAGCTTGATGGAGCCTTCCATCGACGCGTGGGCACCGGCTTTGAGTGGCAAGACCTGCACGATGGCCCGGTTTCGCCGGATAACGCTGGCCAGGTGGCGCAGAGCCTCCGTCATCACTTGGCGCCCGCCCGTCTCCCGACGCAGTGCGGCCTCGTCGATTACCACCCACAACAAAGGATCTGTTGGATCGTCGAGGATGTGGGCCCGCTCCATTCGAGCCGTCACCAGCTCGTCCACCTTCTCCTCCGGCCCCGTTGGCCGATAGGCGCGGAAAACTGCTCGCGCGTACGCGGGAGTCTGGAGCAGGCCGGGGATCAGCAGCGGAGCGTACTGCCTGATCGCCGTGGCCTGTGCTTCCGCCTCCGCCGCCTCGGCGAAGTGCTCGGGATGCTTGGACTTCGCCGAAGCCGCGCAGTTTCGCTGGAAGAAGTCCTCCGTCCCCAGCGCGTCGTCCAACAACCGTGCGTACTCCGGCTGCATCCTGCGCGTGCCGGACTCCAACTGGCCGATGAACGAACCGCTGACGAACAACCGCCCGCCCAACTCCTCCTGGCTCAGGCCGGCCTTCTCGCGGGCGTGACGCAGCTCGGCGCCCAGCAGGGCGCGGGGGGACGACGAAGGGTCTAGGTCTTTCGGTCCTGGCATGGCAACGGAACTCCCGGTCGTACAGCAGGGGTTGTTGGGGCGCCCTCTATGGCCAGGTTAGAGGCGGACCGGACACGCTGTGTCGCGAATCACAAACTCAGCGTGGAGGTGAGGAAGGGTGCGTTCGACCGAAGAAGTCGTCGAGTCCCTGCGGCAGGCCCTCGTGGGGGCCGGTGTCGTCCTGCCGTCCCTGTGCGTCGATCCGGTGACCGGCGCGAGTGACGAGCCGTTCGCCCTGGTCGACCTGGGGCGGTGCAACGTCCGGGTGGCCGAGCGGCTGGCGTCGGTGGTGCGGGGTGAGCGGCCGGCGGTCGGCACGCATGCCGTGGACGCGCGGGACGGGCGTGTGGGGGAGGTGATGGGGCACGTGGGAGGCAGTGTGCAGTTGCGGCCGGTCGCGGGAGGCCGGGAGTGGGACTGCCCGCAGGTGTCGGTGGCCGTGGCGCGGCCGGAGGAGGTGCTGAAGGCGCGGCTGCGCAGGACGAACCACGAGAGCGTACAGCCCTAGGGGTGCCGTCAAGCGGGTGGCCAGTCGCGCAGGGCCATCTCGGCCACCCGCTGGAGGTCTTCCCGGGTGGCGCCCCCGGCGGCCTGCACGGAGATGCCGTTCGCGAACGTCATGAGGTAACGGGCGACGTGCAGCGGATCGATGCCGGGCGGCAGGTCGCCGTCGTCGACGGCTTGCCGGAACCGGTCCGCGAGGTGGGTGACGCCCCCTTTGCGCCAGTCGGCGAGCATGTCCCGGACGGGGAGTCCCGCGTCGCCGGCGGCGAGGGAGCCCTGGACGCCCAGGCATCCGGGCGGGCAGTCGGGGCGCGTGCTGGTCCGGACGGCGCCGTTCAGGAAGGCGGTGGCCACCTCGCGGGCGGTCGGCTCCTTCAGGGCCCGGGCCACGTAGGCGGCGGGGCCTTCCTCGTAGCGCTCCAGGGCCTTGCGGAACAGGTCCTCCTTGTTGCCGAAGGCCGCGTACATGCTGGTGCGGGTGATGCCCATGGCGTTGGTCAGGTCGGTGAGGCTGGCGCCCTCGTAGCCCTGTTTCCAGAAGACCCGCATGGCCTGTTCGAGGGCCTCGCCGGCGTCGAATCCCCTCGGCCGGCCGATCGGCGACCCCTTTCCCCGCGTCTCCATGCCCCCACCCTACCGCTTCCGTACCGAACGGTGCAGATGTGCTACGGTCGCGTTCAGTACCGATCGGTACTGAAAGTCACCGGAGGTCATTCTCATGGGACAGCTGGAAGGCAAGACCGCCGTCATCACCGGAGGCGGCACCGGGATCGGCCTCGCCACCGCGGTGCGGCTGGCGGCCGAGGGCGCGCACGTGTTCATCACCGGCCGGCGCAAGGCCGAGCTGGACGCGGCCGTGGAGGCCATCGGCGCGGCGAAGGTCACGGCGGTGGCCGGAGACGTCACCGACCTGGCCGACCTGGACCGGCTCTACGACGCGGTCCGCGCCCGGGGCCGGGGCCTCGACGTGGTCTTCGCCAACGCGGCGACCGCTTTGCTGGTGCCGCTGGAGCAGATCACCGAGGAGCAGCTCGACCACACGTTCGGCGTCAACGTGCGGGGCACTCTCTTCACCGTGCAGAAGGCGTTGCCGCTGCTCAACGACGGCGCCTCGGTGATCCTCAACGCCTCCACCGCCGGCGACAACGGCGCGGAGGCGTTCAGCCTGTACGCCGCCTCCAAGGCCGCCGTACGGTCCTTCGCGCGGGGCTGGGCCAACGAACTCAAGGACCGCGGCATCCGGGTCAACGCCGTCTCCCCGGGCCCGGTCGACACCCCCGGGATCACCAACCTCTTCGGCGAGGACAACGCGCCCACCGTCCGCACGAAGCTCGCCGGGGACACGGCCATAGGCCGGATGGGGCGCCCCGAGGAGGTCGCCGCGGTGGTGGCCTTTCTCGCCTCGGGGCAGAGCAGCTTCGTCCTCGGCGCCAACTGGTACGTCGACGGCGGCGAGAACCAGATCTGACCCGGCGGGCGGTCAGTCCCCGTCCGGCGCCACGATGCGTTCGACCGCCGCCGCCACCAGCTCGTCGCGCTCGGCCGGGGTGAACACGTCCGGGAGCGTGAGCTGTTCGACGATCAGCCAGTTCAGGGCGAGGTAGAGCAGCTTGACGGCGATGGCGTCGCCGGGGAGGCCGGACCCCTCGTGATACGCGACGTTGGCGTCGACGTCCTCGCGGATGCGCTCGGTCAGGACCGCGCGCAGGCCGGGGCGCCGGGTGGCCTCAAGGCGCAGTTCGAGCAGCGCGAGGTAGCCGGAGCGGAAGGAGGAGACGCGGTCGACGAGTTCGCGCATCAACCGGACGTAGGTGTCGCGGTCGCTCCCGGCCGCGCGCTGGCGGGCGATGGTGGCCTCGTCGGGGTGGAGACGCTCGTAGACGCGGGCGCCGGTCTGGGTGAGCAGGTCGTCGCGGTTGGCGAAGTAGTTGGACGCGGTGCCGGCCGGGACGGCGGCCTCGGCGTCCACCGCCCGGAAGGTCAGGCCCCGGGCGCCCTGCGCGGCCAGCACCTCGATGGCGGCGTCGACGAGGGCGGCGCGCCGCAGGTCGTTCCGTCTGACCACCTCAGAGGCCGCCCATCGGCTCGATGTCCAACCGCACCGGCGTGCCCCACACCCGCAGCACCTCGTAGTCCGTGAACTCGTGGACGAGCCGGTACGCCATGGCCGCGCGCGGGGCGCGAAGTTGGGCCGCGATGTACAGCTCGGCCTCGCGGCGGTCGCGGCGCGGGGTGCCGCACAGCTGCCACACCTGTCCGTTCCACAGCTCGGGCAGCCAGCGCTGCTGGGGCTGCGGACGGTCGCCCCGCACCCCGTAACGGGACTGGACCGGCTCGGCGGGCCGGGCCGGGAGGGGGCCGCCGTTGTACTCGGCGCGGCGGGCGCTGCGGCGGCGGGTCTCGCACAGCAGGCACCGGTCGGGGGCGGCCTCGTCGACCGGTCCCGTCGGATGCTCCGGGCAGCGGGTGCTGGGGGCCGCCGTCGCGACGCTCTCCTCCAGCAGGTCCAGCGCGCGCTTCACGTCCGCGCGGACCTCGTGCAGCTTGGCGTCGGGGGTGTCACCGGTCAGGGCCTCGCCGTGCTCACCGAGGAGACGCAGGGCGCGGCCCAGGGCGGTCAGCTGGGCGTGGTTCATGTCCTTCAGAATCGCACACGCCGCCGACCGCCCCGGGCCACAGGCCCCGGCGCGGGTCAGCCCGTCGCCGCCGCCAGCGCTGCCCGCAGGTGGCCGTCGGAGTCCGCCAGGAGGCGGGCCGCGGTCGGGCCGTCCACGTCGGCGAGCAGGACCAGGATCGCGTGCTTGACCTCGCCGTCGGTGGCGGTCAGGGCGCGCTCGATGTCGGCGTCGGCGGCGCCGGTGGCGAGCGCGACGATCCGGCGTGAGCGGGCGCGCAGCTTCTCGTTGGAGGCGCGCACGTCCACCATCAGGTTCCCGTACGTCTTGCCGAGCCGGACCATGGTGATCGTCGACAGCATGTTGAGAACCAGCTTCTGCGCCGTGCCGGCCTTCAGCCGGGTGGACCCGGTGATCAGCTCGGGTCCGGTGACGACCTCGATGCCGTGCTCGGCGGCGGCGGCCAGGGCGCTGCCCTCGTTGCAGGCCAGCCCCACGGTCAGGGCGCCGACCGCGCGGGCGTGCTCGACGGCGCCGACGGCGTACGGGGTGCGGCCGGAGGCGGAGACGCCGACCACCGCGTCGTCGGCGGTGAGGCCGAGGGCGTCCAGGTCGGCACCGGCCAGCTCGGGCGAGTCCTCGGCGCCCTCGATGGAGGTGACCATGGCGTCCGGGCCGCCCGCGATCAGGCCGACGACCTGTCCCGGGGCGGTGTTGAAGGTGGGTGGGCACTCCGAGGCGTCCAGCACCCCGAGCCGTCCGGCGGTCCCGGCGCCCGCGTAGACCAGCCGCCCTCCGCGCGCCATCCGGGCGGCCACGGCGTCGATGGCGGCGGCGATCTCCGGCAACCGCACGGCGACGGCGGCGGAGACGGTGGCGTCCTCACCGTTCATCGTCCGGGCGATGTCGAGGGTGGCCAACTGATCGATCTCGGCCAGCTCGGGCCGGAACGCCTCAGTGGCAAGGGTCTCCAACTGGGAACGGAGATCGGGGTGGTGGGGGGTTGAGGTCATGATGGTGCGGCTCTTTCCGGTGTCTTGTCGATGCTGGGTGGTGCGAGGCTCCCAGGGGCGCGGGGAACTGCGCGACCAGCCACCACGGGCCCGCGGCCGCGAACGGCGATTCACCCCTACGGTCTTCCGCGAGGTCCCCCGTGCCTATGCGCCAACGCCTCATAAGACGCAGCCAGCGCCGGCGCCGCCGCCTCATACGTCCGCTGCGCCACCCCCACGAACAGACAGTCCACCACCAGCAGCTGACTCGTCCGCGAGGACATCGCCGCCGGCCGCAGCTCACTCTCCCGCGACGTGGACGTGGTCAGCACGTGGTCGGCGTACTGGGTGACGGGACTGTCGGGACGGCCGGTGATGGCGACGGTCGTCGCGCCGCGTTCGAACGCGGCCCGCAGCGGTTCGATGACGTCCCCGGTCGACCCGGAGTGGGTGATCGCGAGGGCGACGTCCCCGGCGCGCAGCTGCACCGCGTTGGTCACGGCGAGGTGCGGGTCGTTGGGGGCGTGGGCTATCAGCCCTATGCGCAGGAGTTTCTGGGTGAGATCCTGGGCGACCAGACCGGAGGCGCCGATGCCGTACACGTCGGTGCGGCGGGCGGCGGCCAGTGCGGCGACGGCCGCGCCGAGCTGGCCGGTGTCGAGTCCGGCGGCGGTGTCGGCGAGGGTCTGCTGCTCGTCGTAGGCCAGCTTGGCGACGACGTCGGCGATCGGGTCGTCCACCGCGATGTCCGTCGTGATGGCGGGCGCGCGGCCGGACTGCTGCTGGGCGGCGAGCCCGGCCAGCGCGAGGCGCAGATCGCGGTAGCCGGGGTAGCCGAGTAGCCGGGCGGTGCGTACGACGGTCGCCTCGCTGGTGCCGGTCAGCTCGGCGAGACCGGTGACCGTGAGGGCGGCGCAGCCGGCCGGGTCGCCGGCGACGGCCTCGGCGACCCGCTGCATGGAACGGGTCATCGACGGCGCCAGCGTGCGCACCTTGGCCGCGAGCGCGGCGGGCGCGGGCGGCGCGGGCGGCGCGGTCCGGCCGCCGGTGGCGCGGCGGCCCCCGGAGGCGTTCGCGAAAGTTTCCTTCACGTCATCGGTCACTCATGAAAGATATTTTCGTTTCGGTCCGCGGGTCAAGAGTGCGCACAATGGGTGCATGGACCCCATCAGCCCCCTGGAGCAGACGCTGCACGCCGCGCGCGCACTGGTGCTCGCCGATCTGGTGGCGGGCCAGGTCGCCGAGCCGGACGTCGTGTCGCTGGTCGAGGAGTCCGTCGTACAACGGCGTTGGTGGGTCGAGCAGTGGCCCGAGGGCGCGGAGTTCGTGGCCGGGCTGGTCGCGCAGGACGTGCAGGACGCCCTGCTGGAGCGGTACGGCCGCTGGCCGCTGTGCCCGGTCTGCGGCTCCGGCGACCCGCACGCGCTGGACGTCGAGCCGGAACTCGGTCCCGACCCGCACTGGGTGTGCGGCAAGGCGGGTGTGAAGGTCGCCGCGGTCGGTTCGCTGGGCGGCGCCACCGGCGGCTCCGCCCCGTGAGGACGCCCCGGTGACCGTCTACATCGACCCGCCGGCCTGGCCGGGCCACGGCCGCCTCTGGTCGCACCTGGTCAGCGACGTCTCCTACGCCGAGCTGCACGCGTTCGCCGGGACGCTGGGCGTGCCGCGCCGCGCCTTCGAACGCGACCACTACGACGTCCCCGCCCAGCGGTACGCCGACGCGGTGTCCGCCGGCGCGCTGGAGGTCAGCAGCCGCGAGGTGGTGCGGCTGCTGCACGGGGCGGGGCTGCGGCGCCGCAAGGGCTCCGGGACCGGCTCGGGTGCCGAGGCTCAGCCGCGCAGCTCGTAGGCGAGTTGCCCCTCGTCGCCCTTGTCGCCCTCGTCTCCGGCGACCCGGGTGAAGCCGGCGCGGGTGATCACAGCCTGGGAGGCGAGGTTGGCGTGCTCGGTCGTCGCGAACACGGACGTCACCTCGTCCCGCGCCAACGCCCACGCGGACAGCGCGCGCAGCGCCTCGGTGGCGTAGCCGTGGCCGCGGGCCGCCTCGGCGAGGTCGTAGCCGATCTCCACCCGGCCGTCCTCGTCCGGCGCCCCGTGGAAGCCCATACCGCCGACCGCGCGGCCGTCCTCCCGGCGCACCAGCGCGAACACGCCCCACTCCGGCCGGTGCACGCCCCCCTCGTACGCCTTGAGCAGCATTCCGGCGGCGTCCCGGGTGCCCTGGAAGGGCCCGCTGTCGACCCACTCGAACCCGCCGTCGCCGCCCGCGGCGAGGTCGGTGGCGGCGGCCGGCGTGACGCCCTGGAGGGTGAGCCGCTCGGCCGGGATCACCAGGTTGTTGCGCCAGCGCCACTCGGTGACCGGGGCACGTCCGGGCAGCTCTCCGCGGCCGGTGGCCCACAGCAGTGTGCGCCAGGGGTCGGCGCCGGGCTGGATGTGCGGGAAGATCCCGGCGAGGACGCCGGCGCAGAGCCCGGCGGGCGGTTCGTAGGCCAGGCCGAGGCCCTCGGCGATGTCGTGCGTGTGCAGGAACACCTCGGCGATGCCCATCGCGGCGAAGCCCTCGCGGTTCGCGCTGCGGTACGGGTACGGGTGGAAGGCGCGTACCTCGCGCGGGGTGGTGCGCAGCGTCGCGGCGAGCAGCGCGCCGGTCGTCTCGATCACCTGGAGCACGTCCTCGTTGCCGGTGCCCTCGTCGAGGGTGATCTCGAAGGGGACGTACGCCTTGGTGGCTCGTCCGGCCAACTGCCCCGCGTAGGTGATGAGATCGCCCGCGACGTGCTCCGCCGTGTACCGGCAGCTCCACTCCAGCCGGCCGGCCCGCGCCGTCTCCCAGTCCCGGCCGGCCGCCGTCCGCAGCAGCGCGACGGCGCTCGCGACGGCTTCCTCCACCTGTTCCCCACCCATGGTCCGCATGCCGGGCAGGCTAAGGGTCCGGGGTGTCCCCGAGCGACAGCATTTCCAGCTCGCCCGTGATGTTGTGGCGGGCGGTCGCCTCCCACTCCCGGCGGCCGTGCGGGGTGTGGAACAGCCGGGGCAGGCCGAGCAGCTGCCGCAGGACCGCGGCCCGGCCCTCGCGGAAGGCGTCGTTCGGCACGAAGTGGTACTCCTCGCGCACGGCGACCGTGTACGCCGCGTACGCGGACGGCGGCGAGGCGAGGACCGCCAGGTCCGCGTCGCACAGCACCTGTCCGTCGTGGTCGTCGTCGGCGGGGGCGTGGGTGACGGTGAGGCGGACCAGCCGGGCCACCTCGGCGGTGCGTTCCGCCGGGACCCCGGCCTCGGCAAGGGCGCGCTCGGCGAGCCGGGCCGAGCGCTCCTCGTTCTCCGAGCGCTCGGGGAGGTACACCGCGTCGTGGAACGAGGCGGCCAGCCGGACGGCGGCCACGTCGTCGGCGTACTCGGCCAGCACGTCGACGTGGTCCAGTACGGCGGTCAGGTGCGCGAGCGTGTGGTAGCGGCGGTGCGGCTCCTGCCAGCGGGCGAGCAGACGGTCCGCGTACGGCGCCGGGTCGGGGCAGGAACCGGGGGCGGCGGCTTGCTCCAGGGCACGGGCGAAGCGGGAGCGCAGGGCGTCGAGGTCGGCCATGCGCCCATTCTTCCAGCGGGGCCGGTCACCATGTCTTGGACATGCTCCGCGCCCCGTCCGGCCGCACGGTCCGTGTCAATAGCTTTCGCGATAACCTCTCACTCAATCTTGATGATGAAGCGGAGAGGCGGCGGACCATGCCCGAGGCGCGCACCGAGACCCCGCGCGAGCGCTACCGCACCCAGGTGCGCGCGGAGATCAAGGAACACGCGTGGGAGCAGATCGCCGCGGCGGGCGCCTCCGCGCTCTCCCTCAACGCGATCGCCAAGCGGATGGGCATGAGCGGGCCCGCGCTCTACCGGTACTTCGCCGGCCGCGACGAGCTGATCACCGAACTGATCCGGGACGCCTACCGAAGCCTCGCCGACACCTTCAAGGCGACCGCCGCCTCGGGCGCCGACCTGTCCGGACTGGCGCACGCCCTGCGCGCCTGGGCCCTCGCCGACCCCCAGCGCTACTTCCTCGTCTTCGGCACCCCCGTCCCCGGCTACCACGCCCCCGACAACATCACCGAGATCGCCTCCGAGACCATGGCGGTCATCCTCGACGCCAGCGCCGCACTGCCGTCGGACCGCCCCGCCACGGACTTCGACGCGCACCTCGACGGCCACCGGCAGTGGGCGGACGGCCACCCGGCCCCCGCCGCGGCCCTGCACCGCGCCCTCGCCTTCTGGACCCGCGTGCACGGCGCCCTCTCCCTGGAACTCGCCGGACACTTCACCGGCATGACCTTCGACCCCGCCCTGCTCTTCGCCGCCGAACTCGACGACCTGTCGGGACGCTGACCGCGGACCCCGCCCGGCCCTAACGTGGGGTCCATGACGACGCCTGCCGACGTGAACGACGTACGCGACCCCGAGCTGCCCGGGCGGCTGCTGACCATCGAGCGGGACGAACTGGTGCCTCTGCTGCGGGCGCGGGCGGACGCGGACTTCGCGCTGCCCGTGGCCGCGTGTCCGGGCTGGACCGTGCGCGACGTGCTGGCGCACTGCTCCTGCGCGCTGATCCGGGTGGTGGAGAGCCGCTTCGAGGACGGCGTCTTCTCCCCCGAGTCCAACGACCGCGACATCGCCGAACGCGCCGACTGGACCAACGCCCGCGTCCTGGACGAGCTGGAGCGCGGCATGACCGAGGCCGGCCCGGTGATCGGCCGCGCGGACGGCGCGCTGGACGGGATCGCGCTGGGGGAGTGGGTGCACGCGGGTGATGTGCGCACGGCCCTGGGCGAGCCGGGTGCGTACGCGGGGCCCGGACTGCCCGCCGCCCTCGCGCTGCTCGCCACCCTCACCCGCGACCGCGGCCACGTCCCGCTGCACGCCGACCTCGACGACGTGGACGAGCCCCTCAAACTCGGCGCGGTGAGCGGCGAGCGGCCCCCGGGCCGGTTCATCGGCGACGCCGCCACCCTCGTACGGCTGTACGCGGGCCGGCCGCTGGACGGCGCCGCCGGGTACGAGCTGGCCGGGGTGGAGGCGGCGGAGCTGAACCTCTTCGGCGACTGAGGGGGGCCCCGGCCTGCCGTCTGGGCGTAGTCTTGGATTGGACTAGACCTGTAGCAGGCCGACGAATGGGGTCCCATGAGCAAGCGTGCAGTCCTGGAGGTGATCGCCCTCGACGTCGAGGACGCGGTCGCCGCCCAGGCCGGAGGCGCGGATCGCCTCGAACTGGTCACCGACATGGCGGCCGACGGACTCACCCCGTCGGCCGAGACCGTCGCCGCGATCCGTGCCGCCGTCGACATCGACCTGCGGGTGATGCTGCGGCTCGCGGACGGGTTCGCCGCCGGTGACGTCGAACGGCTGACGCGGCTCGCCGGCCGGATGCGGGAGGCCGGGGCGACGGAGTTCGTGCTCGGGTTCCTCGACCCGGACGGGCACGTGGACCTCGACGCGGTGGAGCGGATCGCGGGGGTGCTGCACGGATGCCGGTGGACCTTCCACCGGGCGATCGACCACGCCGCGAACCGCGACGCGCTGCGCAAGCAGCTCGGGGACTTCCCGGGCCTTGACACCTACCTCACGGCCGGCGCGGCCGGCGGCGTGGACGAGGGCATGCCCGTCCTGCTCGCCGAGGCGCGGCGGCGGGGCGAGCCGGGCTACGAGCAGCAGCTCCTCGTCGGCGGCGGCCTCCGGCTGGAGCACGTGCCGGGCCTGCTGGCAGCGGGGATCGACGCGTTCCACATCGGCGGCGCGGCGAGACCCTCCGGGTGGGAGGGGCCGGTGTCGTCGGAGGCGGTCGCGGAGTGGCGGCGGGTGTTGGGGGGCCACGCGTAACCGTGGGCAGATGTGCCGCCTGGGGCGGCACCCGTCCCAAAGAGAGCGGCACCCGGCAAGCGCCGGGCCGCGTCACCCACCCCCGGGCACGCTAACCAAGCTGCGCCGGCAACTCCGTCGCGTGGGTCACGATCAGCCCCGACACCGCACGGGTCAGCGCCACGTACAGCCGCCGCAACCCCGTCCGCTCGTCCGGTTCCCCGTCCACCACGGCCCGCGGCTCGTCCAGCACCACGTAGTCGTACTCCAGACCCTTGGCCAGCGAGGCCGGCACCAGGGTCAGCCGCGTGGCGTCGGTGGTCTCCTCGCCCGGCCCGACGTACCCGACGCCCGCCGCACCGAGCGCCGCCGCCAGCTCCGGCACCCGCGCGTCCGCCGCGATCAGGCCGACGGAGCCCTCGCGGGACAGCAGCTCACCGCAGGCCGCCAGCACCCCCGCCGTCCCCTCGGGGGCCGTACGGATGTCGAAGAAGCCCGGGTTCTCCCGGATCGACGCGACCGGCGTCAGGCCCGGCGCGATGTGCGGCAGCAGCCGGGAGGCGTACGCGATGACGTCCGTCGGCACGCGGAAACCGGCCGTCAGCTCCTCCACCACGGCCTCGCCCTTGCCCAGGTGCCCCAGCGCCTCCGCCCAGCTCCGCGTCGCCCACGGCGTGGTGCCCTGCGCCAGGTCGCCGAGGACGGTCGCCGAGCCGGTGGTGCAGCGCCGGCCCACCGCGCGGTACTGCATCGGGGAGAGGTCCTGCGCCTCGTCGAGGACCACGTGCCCGAGGGAGTGGGTGCGCTCGACCAGGTCGGTGGCCTCGTCGATCAGCACGGCGTCCGCTGGCGACCACTTGGCGGACTTCACCGAGCGGGCCGGCTTCACCCACAGCACCGCCTTCTGCTCGTCCTCGGTGAGGACGCCCGCGGCGTGTTCGGCGAGGAAGTCCGCGTCGGAGAGGAGACGCAGGACCAGCTTCGCGGGGTCGACCGGCGGCCAGACGGCCTTCACCGCGGCCTTCACGGCGGCGTTGCGCGCCACCGCGTTCTGCACCCGGTCGTCCGGCGCCTCGCCCGCCCGCTCCATCTGCACCAGCACGAGGTGCGCGATGCGCTGCGGCAGTGCCTCGCGGGCGGCGCCGTAGCGGATGTCGCGGGCGAGCAGCTCACGGACGATCTCCTCCAGCTCGTACGCCGCGACCCGCCGGCGCCGCGAGCCGCGCACCACGACGATCCCGTCGGCGGGCGGGGAGACGTGCGAGTAGAGGGCCCGGCGCAGCACCTCCGCCATCCGCGCGTCGCCCTTGACCACCGCCGTCGCCGCGTCGTCCGTGCCGCGCACCTCGACGTGACCGACCAGGTCGTCGACGGTGGCCTGGCGGACCGTCAGCTCGCCGAGCGCCGGGAGCACCTGCTCGATGTAGTGCAGGAAGGACCGGTTCGGCCCGATGACCAGCGTGCCGGTGCGGGCCAGGCGCTCGCGGTGGGCGTACAGGAGATAGGCGACCCGGTGCAGGCCGACGGCGGTCTTGCCGGTGCCGGGACCGCCCTGCACGCAGACCGAGCCGGACAGCCCTGCGCGCACGATCTCGTCCTGCTCGGGCTGGATCGTCGCGACGATGTCCCGCATCGGTCCCACGCGGGGCCGCTCGATCTCCTGCTGGAGCAGCTTGCTGGTGGTCGCCGTCTCGGCCGGGTCGGACAGGTGCTCGTCCTCGTACGCCGTGAGGTCCCCGCCGGTGTAGCCGAAGCGGCGGCGCAGCGAGACGTCCAGCGGGTCCTTCTTCGACGCCCGGTAAAACGGCTGCGAGACCGGCGCCCGCCAGTCGATCACCATCGGGTCGCCGTCCGTGTCGTGCACGTGCCGGCGCCCCACATGCAGTGTCTGATAAGCGGCCTCCGGCCGCGGGCGCTCGCCCTCCGCGCCCTCGGCCCGCTCGGCACCGGGAGCGTGCAGGTAGTCGAGCCGGCCGAAGAACAGCGGGGTCCCGCTGAGGTCGGCCAGCGCCTTGATGCGCTGCTCGATCTGGCTCTCCAGGACCGCGGCGTTGACCCAGTTCGCGGTCACGTCGGAGATGTCGAGTGACTCCACGTCCTCGCGCATGGCGCGCAGGGCGGAGCGCGAGGCGGCCAGGTGGGAGCGCTCGCGGGACAGGGGGTCGTCGTGGACGGGCGTGGACAAGGCGGTGCCTCCGGGTGACCTGCGGTGCGGTGGGCGCGGGCGCGCGCGGGAAGCCGACCGGTTTCCGTCCGGACGGCGGCTCTCCGTGGGGGAGGCGGGCAAGAGCGGAGATTTTAGGGGAGGGGGCGGGAGGCAGGCCAACTCTTTTTCGACCCCTAGGGGACGGGCCCTCCGACCTGAGGGGCAGCCGTCCCCCGGGAGGTGTACGCGGGGGCGGAGCGGGTTCGGTCCCGAGACCGATGCCGGTCGGGGCCGCGCGGTCGCACCATGGAGACATGAGCGCAGCAACCATGTACCCCGCCCCGGCACCCGGCCGCGCGTCCGGTGCCACGCCCGTGGCCGGCAGCCACCGGCACCGGCTCGGCGACGCCGTGCGCGCCGTGCGGGTGTTCGCGGGCGCCGCCTTCGACGTGGTCGTGCTCGGCGAGTACGGCGAGGAGGCCGGCGTACGCCGCCGCTAGGACGGGCCCCGTGAGGCCTACAGCATCAGCACCAGACGTATCCCCGTCTCCACAGCCTCCATGTCCCGGGGAGCCACGGCTCCGAGGTCGTTGTCGAAGTAGCGGGCCGCGAACGTGGCGTATGTGTCGACGACGGCGGTCCCGGGCAGGGGCGCGGTCAGCTCTGTCGCCAGGATGGACGGCGGCATCCGTCCCGGCTCGTGTACTTCGACGCACGTCGCGATGCCCAACCGCTCGTTGACGAGATCGTCGGAGACGACCAGGGCACGCCGGGAACGGCCTCCGTGCTCGATGTCGTAGACGTGTCCCCGCTTCACCGGCGCTCACTGAAGAACGCGTCAGCCGACGCCCCGAGGAAGGCGTCGTCGTCCGAGCGGCGCGGCAGCGTGTCCAGTGCCTCCTCCAGCATCTGGCGTCTTATGGCGGCGGTGACCTGCGACGACGCGTTCGGACGAGCTTTCAGGAAGGCGGCTACCTCGTCCGGCAGAGAGAACGTCATGTTGACTGTCATGTTGGCCATCATATGAGCCGTATGACACTCGGCCCAGTACTCGGTCGAGTGAACGTGCCCCTCTCAGGCATCCTCGGCAAGCACCTCGTCCGCGTCCATAATCCGGTACGCGTAGCCCTGTTCCGCCAGGAAGCGCTGGCGGTGGGCGGCGAAGTCCTGGTCGAGGGTGTCGCGGGCGACGACCGAGTAGAAGTGCGCCTTGTGACCGTCGGCCTTCGGACGCAGCACCCGGCCGAGGCGCTGCGCCTCCTCCTGCCGCGAGCCGAAGGTGCCCGACACCTGGACGGCGACCGTCGCCTCCGGCAGGTCGATCGAGAAGTTCGCGACCTTGGAGACGACGAGGACGCTGATCTCGCCCTGCCGGAAGGAGTCGAAGAGCTTCTCCCGTTGGGCGTTGGACGTCTCGCCCTTGATGACCGGCGCGCCCAGGTGCTCGCCCAGTTCGTCGAGCTGGTCGATGTACTGGCCGATGACGAGGATCTGCTGCCCGGCGAAGCGCCGCACGATCGCCTCCGTCACCTTGCGCTTGGTGTCGGTCGTCGCGCAGAAGCGGTACTTCTCCTCCGTCTCGGCCGTGGCGTACGCGAGCCGTTCGGAGTCGGTGAGGTTGACCCGGACCTCCACGCAGTCGGCGGGCGCGATGTAGCCCTGCGCCTCGATCTCCTTCCAGGGCGCGTCGAACCGCTTCGGGCCGATGAGGGAGAAGACGTCGGACTCGCGGCCGTCCTCGCGGACGAGGGTCGCGGTCAGACCGAGCCGCCGCCGGGCCTGGAGGTCGGCGGTGAACTTGAAGACCGGCGCCGGCAGCAGGTGCACCTCGTCGTAGAGGATCAGCCCCCAGTCCCGGGAGTCGAACAGCTCCAGGTGCGGGTAGACGCCCTTCCGCCGGGTCGTCAGCACCTGGTACGTGGCGATGGTGACCGGCCGGATCTCCTTCTTCGTGCCGCTGTACTCGCCGATCTCGTCCTCGGTCAGGCTGGTCCGCCGCACCAGCTCGTGCTTCCACTGCCGGGCGGAGACGGTGTTCGTGACGAGGATCAGCGTCGTCGACTTGGCCTGCGCCATCGCACCGGCCCCGACCAGCGTCTTGCCCGCACCGCAGGGGAGGACGACGACACCGCTGCCGCCGTGCCAGAAGTTCTCCACCGCCTGCTTCTGGTACGGGCGCAGCGCCCAGCCGTCCTCCGCCAGCTCGATCGCGTGCGCCTCGCCGTCGACGTACCCGGCGAGGTCCTCGGCGGGCCAGCCGAGCTTGAGCAGCGTCTGCTTGATCTGCCCGCGCTCGGAGGGGTGCACGGCCACCGTGTCGGGGTCGATGCGGGTGCCGACCAGCGGCGCGATCCGCTTCGACTTCAGGACCTCTTCAAGGACCGGCCGGTCGGTCGTCGTCAGGACCAGGCCGTGCGCCGGGTGCTTGGAGAGGGTGAGGCGGCCGTAGCGGTCCATCGTCTCGGCGATGTCGACGAGCAGCGCGTGCGGCACGGGGTAGCGGCTGTACTCGACGAGGGCGTCCACGACCTGCTCGGCGTCGTGGCCGGCCGCCCGCGCGTTCCACAGGCCCAGCGGCGTCACCCGGTAGGTGTGGATGTGCTCGGGCGCCCGCTCCAGCTCGGCGAACGGCGCGATGGCCCGACGGCAGTCACCGGCCCGCTCGTGGTCGACTTCCAGGAGCAGGGTTTTGTCGGACTGGACGATTAGGCAAGACACGCATACCTCCGCGGTTACGATTGTCACCGTGACAGACACCACACCTGCCACGGTTCGGGCCATGCCCCGTGCCCGGCGCCGGAAGGGCGTACCGGCCGACGCGCCGGGGATGCGCGCCGCTATCTATGTTCGCCTATCGCGTGAAACGGACGAGACGACTTCTCCAGAGCGCCAGAGAGCGGCGTGCGAGGCACTGTGTGAGGCGCGTGGCTGGGACGTCATAGCTGTCGAGGAGGACATCGATGTCTCGGGCTTCTCCCGGGGCCTCGACCGGCCGGGACTGCAGCGCATCCTCACTCGGCTCGCCGTGCTGGACGTGATCGTGTTCTTCAAGATCGACCGGCTTGCACGTTCGACGGTGGACTTCGCGGAGATCATGCAGCTTGCCGAGCACCAGAGCGTTGCGCTCGCGTCGGCGACGGAGCCGCTCGACCTCACGTCGTCCATGGGCCGGGCCATGGCGAAGGTCATCGCGGTCTTCGCGGAGCTGGAGTCGGACACCATCGGCGTGCGGGTCTCCAGTGCGCACGAACACCTGCGTCGCGAGGGCCGCTACACCGGTGGCCGGGTCCCGTACGGGTACATGGTCGTCCCCAATCCCAACGGGGCGGGCAAGGTCCTCGCCGTCAATGAGGACGAGGCCAGGACGATCAGGAGGATCGTGGAGCAGGTTCTGGCCAAGGACTCGCTCATGCAGATCATCAACGACCTCAGCAAGGAGGGCGTGCCGTCGCCCGGCCACACATCACGCCAGACCACGGGCAAGCGCAGCGACTCCAAACAGTGGTACACGACGACTCTGCGTAGCCTGCTGGGCAATCCGCAACTGCTCGGCCAGGTCATCGAGGACGGAAAGCCGATCTTGCGAACGGACGGGTTGCCGCTGGTCACTCGCCCGCCGATTCTCGACACGGACACCTGGCAGGCGCTCCAGGATGAGTTGGAGCGCCGGGCCAATCTCGGTGAGAAGCGCCGGGAGGGGACGTCGCTGCTGCGTGGCATCATGCACTGCGGGGTGTGCGGTGAGCGTATGTACACGTTCAGCGGGCGCAACGGTCAGCTTCGGTACCGGTGCATCGGTCCGCTGAAGTATCGCCAGCGGGCGGCCAAGGGGGAGGCGAAGCCGGGCGAGAAGTGCTACGGGCCGACCGTGGCGGGGGTGACCACCGAGGAGCATGTCACCGAGCAGTTCCTTGCGAAGTACGGGCACCTCCCCGTGATGCGGATGGTCCAGGAGGTAGGCGAGGACTTCCGTCCCCAGATCAGGCAGGCAGAGGAAGCCCTGGCCGACTTGCAGAAGGACCGGTACGACCGAGGTCTGTTCAAGGGAGACGACGGCGCGATCCGGTATGCGGAGCAGTACGCCAAGCTGGAGGACCGTCTGGCGTCCCTGATGGAGAAGCAGCGAACGGCGAAGCCCGGTGGAGTGAAGGCAGAGCCGGCCGGCGAGACGCACTCCGAGCAGTGGAAGCGCTCGGACGTGGCCGGTAAGCGGGACCTGTTGCTGAACGCGGGCGGCTACGTGGAGGTGGCACCCGCGCGGCGCGGTGGGAAGAAGCTGGACACGTCGCGGCTGTCGGTGCACTTCGGCGAGGAGGGGCACATGCGACGGGCGGCAGAGGTGAAGAAGAGCGGACAGGAGATCGAGGCGACCGACACCCAGGGCTGACGCCGACGCCACCAGACAGACGAGAGGGCGCCCCCACCGGACGAGGTGGAGGCGCCCTCTCGTCTGTTCAGCTCAGGCAGTGCGCTGGTCGGGGTCGTGCCAGGGGCCGATGACCTTGATAGAGGGGCGGCAATAGGACAGTGCGGCGCCATCGCGGGTTGTGAACTCAACTGTCTCTGCAGCGAGTTCGCAGAGGGCGTCCCCGCCTGCCCGGACAGTGCGGCCCTCAGCGCTGGGACGGATTCCGGCAGGTCCCATGAGGCGGAACTCAGGCGGAAGCTGCCGAGGCCTATGCGTCGGCGAGGCGGGACCAGAGCCGAATACTGGGCTTTGGTGCATAGCGAGGTGCTGCTGTCAGCAGGCCGGCCCTGATGGATTCAGGGCCGGAGATGACGACTCGCATGGTGGTGGATCGGGGCATCACTTCGAAGTAGTCGGCTTCGTCGCTGGCCCGGGTCGGCGACTGCCTGCCGAAGAGCTTTCCGATGGCTGCGGCGACTTCCTCAGTCCCAGTGGAGACACGCTACTTACGGCGGGCGAGATCTGGAGGCTACGCCCGTGTCGTGTGGCTGAAGCCGAGGGAGGCCAGTCCTTCAGATTGGCACAGCATGTCGGAGGGGCCGCCGACCTCGGTCTGGAGGAGCTGGTAAGCGGCACCGTGGCACTGGCCCCAGTGCATCGCGGCCCGCCAGAGGACGCGTCCCAGGCCCTGTCCTCGGGCCTCAGGCAGGACGGCGAAGTACTGGGGCAGGAGCTGGGGACATCCGATCGCGTCGCGGCGTACTTCCATGGGGCCGATCGCGCCCACGATGCGGTTCTCGACGGCAGCGGCGAGTACCGGGCCGCACCGGCCAGCCTGCATCTGCGTGTGAAGGAAGGCCAGGCCATCGGCGGCCATGGCCATGGCGAACGGGGCGAAGGTCTCCTGCACGGCGGCTGGCCAGTCGGCGACGGGGCGGACCGGGCCACCGGGGTCGGGGCACGGGCGGGCGGCGAAGTCCTGAAGCTGTATGCGGGTGCCGCGCGGGGATCTGGTCTCGGGGCCGAGCGGGCGCACGACCCTCGCGTTGACCGTGTCGTGCACGGCGGCGAGCTTCGCGGCCAATTCGGCGGCTTCATCCACGACGCTGCCGCAGTGCCCGTAGGCGAAGACCTTGACGGCGCCGCGTCCGCGTCGGGTCAGGGTGGGGATGAGGGTGTGGTCGGGTTGGTGCACCACGTCGCCGCGAAGGAGCACCTCGTCCTTCTCGCTGCTCCAGCGCCGGTCCTTGTCATAGTGAAGGAAGGACCGGTCGGTGACGGCCGCCCGCAGTGTGTCCTCGAAGAGGTCGACGGTGAGGACGTGAGGGTGGACGGGGCCGAGAGTAGGCACGATCGGCGCGGTCAATACGGGCCGGAGCCAGTCCCAGCGGAAGAACATGAGCGGCACCCTAACCGTCGGCCGGTCAGGGTCAGGCCCCGACGCGAACACGCCAGGGCCTGAACGGAACCGACTGGATTGCGTCGGTCAGTGGGGATTGTCGTCGCCAGCGTCGCAGGAGCACTCCGCGCTCTCCACGACGTCGTCCAGGTCCGGGACGGCGGTCACTGAGAGGGCGGCGACGGGCGGCGCCGCACGGCGCGCCGAGGCCGGCGGGCCGGGCAGAAGGGTCACCAGTACGGGCGGGGTCATGATCCGTTCTCCTTGTCTCCGTGTTGGCAGTAGCTGTGCAGCGGCGCCTTCGCCTCCTGATAGTGCTTGGCCAGGGGGCGGCAGACCCGGCAGTTGCCGGACAGGGCGCAGCCTTCGCACCCTCCGGTGCGAAGCATGAGGCGGTCGGCGATGGCGCCGAGCCGGGTGAGGCCGTCGATGCCTTCGGCCATGAGGTCGATCTGGTCGTCTCGGCCGACCTTGCAGATCGACACTTTGGCGTGCGGGTCGGCGTGGAAGAAGGTGTGTCCCGCGTTGCAGCCAGCGAACGGCTTGCGCTTCCGCAGGTGGGCGGCGGACTGGGCGAGTAGCGGCTCACCGCCGCCGTAGATCGTGGGCGTCATGTTCGTGTAGGCGTGGTTCTCGACGTTCCATTTGTCGGCGAGGGCGGCCATCTCCTCGGCCTCGGCCGCGTTGTCCTCGGTGACCACGACGTTGATACGCAGCTGCAGGTCCGCCTCGCGTGCGGCGTCCATGCCGCGTCGGAACGCCTTCCACGCGCCACGGCGCTGGGTGAGCGTGTCAAAAGATTCCTCGCTCGCTCCGTACATGCTGACGACCAACCGGTAGGGCGGGCAGTCGCGGAAGAGCTTGAGGAGGTCTCGTCGCCAGAGCAGCGAGCCGTTGGTGGAGACGGTGAGCATCATCCCGGCTTGCCAGGCGTACCGGTAGGCGCCCTGAAAGTGGGGGTCCATGGTGGGCTCACCACCAGTGATCTGGAGCCAGAGGACACCGGCCTCGCGCATGATGTCCAGCAGTCGCACCTTGTCCTCCCAGCCGAGCCCGGAGAAGGGACGCTCGCCGAGGTAGCAGTGCTTGCAACCGAAGTTGCAGCCGAGGTTGATCTCCCAGGAGGCGCGGCAGTAGCCGTACGGGGACGGATGGCGCACCAGCACCGTGCCCTGCGCGGATCGGCCGTTCAGGTCGATGCCCCAGACATCGGCTGCGGTCCGCACCGCCCAGGCGGGCAGCGCCTCACCATCGGCGACCGCTTGCCGGATGCCCTCGTAGTGGTCGTCGGGGATGCGGGCGCCTGCCCTCGCTCCGGGCTTGAGGAGCAGGTGCCCATCGAGGAACGGGGATGCGATCAGAGCGTGGGCCATCAGCGGCCCTCCTTCCGGATCATGGAACGTGACGGCTCACGTGCGCCTTGACGGCCGGCGCGACAATAGATCTCGCCGAGCCCGTTGCAGGTGCCGCATGACTTGCCGGACGAGTCGGCGCCACTGCCGCCGCAGTCCTCGCAGCTCTGGTTGCGAGGAGGGCGAAGGCGCCGGGTCTGCATTCCGCCAGGGGAGTCGGGGCGGGCGACGAGATACGCGCCGATGCGCAGGCTCGCGCTCAGCTGGTGCACGAGACCGCCTCCAGGGTGTCTTCCCAGGTGTGCTGCTCGGTGTGGTCGGCGAACAGACAGCAGCCCTCACCGTCGAGACCCGGGGCGACCACCGGGCAGTCCGGCAGTACGACCAGCTCCACTTCGGCCCTCCCGAGCCAGCGGAGCCACAGGGCGGTCCCGTACTCGCCGACGTCGTCGAGGAGGCCGTAGTGCTCACCGTCGTCGTGCGCGGACAACTGGCACTGCACAGTCCTGTCGACGCACTCCGCGGCCGACCTACCCCGTGCTTCCTGCACCAAGTCCAGGAGCACCTGGTGCCAGTGAGTGCACCGCATCACGACTCCACCCCAGGGGAGGCTTCGGAGTGCGGGGACTGGTCCGTGCAGCGCGAGCACGTGCATGGCGGAAAGCCAATGAGGTTGTCGACAATCACCGGATTCTCGACCTCCCATACCTCCGTCCGCTGGCCCCAAGTCCGGCCGGAGTCACGCGAGACCCTGAGCGTCATGAGGACTCGATGCTCAGCCCCCGGGCCCTGCATCCGCGTATTCCTGTCTGGCTCGCGCGCCAGAGCCTCGCCACTCGTGGTCATGACCGAACTCCTCTGTGAATCCCGCTGCTCGTCCGGGCAACATCCAGGAAAGCGCCAGGAGTCGGAGGTCTCCACGGCATCAATGCGGCAGTCTTGACGCAGGTCCGTGCACGGGCACCGAAGGGGCCGAAGCCGCGGGAAAGGGGCGCCATGGAACTGGCGGAACGGCGCAGGGCTCTGGGCTACAGTCAGGAGAAGTTGGCCCATTTGCTCGGCGTGGACCGGACAACGGTCGGACGCTGGGAAAGTGGCAAAGTCGCTCCTCAGCCGCCCCAGCGACGGGGCTTGGCCGCCGCCCTCGAAGTCAGCCTCCGAGAGCTGGACATCCTCCTGAAGCCGCCAAGATCCGCAGGCCAGGAGGCTGCCGGGCACCAGTTCAGTGACGCCCCGAGCGCGGGAGACCCCGACGAAATGATCCGCCGTGAGTTCCTCCGGATACTGACTGTCAGCGGGGCTTTGACCGTCCTGCCGGTCGAGGAGGCCGAGGCCCTGACCGAGGGCGTCCGTCGCGGAGTGCCTGCCGACTTCGCGCGTATGAACAGACACCTCTGGCAGGTCTACCAACTGGCTCGCTCCAAGGGCTCTGTCTATCCCGTCGTCCGGGACCAGTTGACGACCCTGAACGAGGCGCTGGCGAGCAACCGTGGAAGTGCACGGGCCCTGCTGAGCGCGGCGGCCGACCTCTTTCAGTTGGCCGGGGAGGTGGCGTTCGACGGCAATCGGTACTCCGACGCAGTTGCTTCGTACTCGCTCGCTGCGTCGGTCAGTAAGGACGCCGAGGCGTACGACTTGTGGGCATGCGCGCTCGTCCGTCACGCCTACGTGGACATGTCCGAGCAGCGGTACCGGCAGGCTGCGCAGATGCTTGGCGCGGCCGAGCGACTGGCCGACCGAGGGGACAGCAACCTCTCGACTCGGCATTGGGTCGCTTCCGTCCAAGCCGAGGCATGTGCCGGCCTTGGAGACCTGGACGCGTGCGAGCGCGCGATGGGCCGGGCAGAGGCCGTTCGCGATCTCACCGCGGACAGCACCAACGGTGGATGGCTCCGGTTCGGCGGAGCGCGTCTGGCAGAGGAACGGGGGTCGCGTTACGTACAGCTGGGCCGTCTCGACCTGGCGGAGAACGCTTTGAGGGGTGCCCTGGAGCAGACAGCTTTGGCGTCCGGGCAGTCGTACCGGCGACGGGGAGCAGTGCTCACCGACCTGGCCGCCATCGGTGCGAAGCGGCGGGACGTCGAACAGGTTGTGGCGTATGGCAGGGAAGCCATCGAGCTGGCCCGATCCTCCGGGTCCGGGTACGTCGCCCGTAGACTCCAAACCCTGTGCGACGAGTTCGGTCCCTTGAGCCGCGACCACCGCGTGGCGGAGCTGAGAGAGGAGATCGTCGCTTTGAGCACGCCGTGACGAGAGGGGTAAGCATGTCGCAGACCGAGGGTGCACGAGTGTTCCGGGAAGCCTGGATCGCGGGAGTCCGCCAGCACTTCCCGGGAGAACCGAAGGCCGGCTATGTCACGCCGTGGGACGACACCCCGCAGTGGGAGCGCGAGGCCGCGGGTTCCGTCTACGAGCAAGTCCGTCACTTCATCGAGATCAGCGGCGGCACTACGGCACGGCTGTCCCGCGAGCAGAAGAGCCGCTTCGTCGCGACGTGCTGGACGGCGCAGATGTTCAAGCACTTCGAGGACCCGAAGCCGGGCTACGTGGCCGACTGGCCCGACCTCCCGTCGTGGCAGCAGGAGAGCGACGCCGACATCTTCGAGGCCATCGAGAAGGCACGGAGCTGATCGCTGGTGAGCTCTCGACCTGATACAAGGCCGAGAGCACGGCCTGGGCTGGGCCAATAGGGCTGGACCATCGCTGCCGCGTCGCAGCCTCGGCTGGTGGTTGTAGCCGACGCCTGGTCGCTTGCGGCCACCTCACTCTGTGTATGCCGCCGGGCCCGTCAGTGGCCTTCGCGCTTGGTCACCTGGGTCGGCCACTGGGCAACGGGAATGGCAGAGCCAAGTAATTCCAGTAGGACCGGCATCAGGATGAGCGGGAACTCTTGCAGGAGGGCCTGGTTGACGGCAACGACGGCCAAACGTCCAGTTTGCCTGATCGCGCCGCCGGGCTACTTGAGACCGATGTTGTTGATCAGCGGCCCCTCGATGGTGACGCCCTCGGTGACCAGGGGTTCCGCCCCGGTGGCCGGCAGCGGGAGCGGCAGCGCGGTGGCCTTGGGGGCGAGCGCGCCGAACAGCGCCGCGGCGGTGATCAGGGCAGCGACGGAGACGGCGACGGCGGAGCGGACGGTGGAGCGGAGGGGTTCGGCGGTCTTGGGACGCATGAGGGGCCTTCCGGGGGCGAGGGGGGCGAGGGGGGAGGGGAGGGAAGGTGATCCGGAGCGGGCCGGGCCCAGGGGGACTGGGCGCCCGGCCCGCCGGAAGGGGATGCGGGGGATCAGAGCCTGATCAGAGGGCGATCAGAGGGGCGGTCAGAGGGTGAGGCCTCCACCGAGGTCGATGCCGATCGCGGCGGCCTCGGCGGCGAACGCCGCGATCAGCGTCGCGGTGGAGGTCAGGACGGTGGCGACTCGACGAACGGCAGTACGCATCGGGTTCTTCCTTTCGGTTTCGGTTCAGGACACCGGGTGGCTGCCCGACCGCCGACAGGTCGATGCGGTTTATGAAAAAAGCTCCCTCTCAGGTGCGAATCACCCGGCGTGGCGTGCATGAACCGGCCCGTACGCCCGAAAGAGGGCGTGTCACGTCACGTCGTCGGCCAGTTCCGCCACGCCCGTGACGCGGTGCAGCGGATAGGTGCGCACCTCGTCCGCCGTGTGGTCGTACGCCGTGACGAAGCCGCCCTCCACCCGGATCGGGGCGATCACGCGCTGACTGGCGGAGCCCTCCGCGTTCACGTAGCCGATCCACAGCGCCTCGCCGGTCAGCACGGCCGCCTGCATGGTCGCCAGCGTCTCGGCGGCGCCCGTGCGGGGCAGCTCGCCGCCCGGGGCACCGCCCTCGCCGCCCCCGGGGCCCGGCTTGCGCGGGGCCGTGGAGGCCAGGTCGCCCGCCCGGACGGCGCGGATCGCGGCCGCCAGCAGGGTGTCGTCGGGCGCCGGCGGACCGTCCGGGACCGGCTCCGGTGCCGCCCGCGGCGGGGTGCGGTGGGCGTCGGCGCGCGCGATCAGCACGTCGCCCGCGGCGGACTCGGCGGCCGGCGCGAACCCCATCGCGCGCAGCCCCTCCAGCAGCGCCGCCGGGTCGGCCTGCGCGGCCAGCACGGTCGGCGCCAGCCGGCGCAGGCCCAGGCCGGCGCCCCGCCGGTCGGCGAGGATCTCGTCCAGCGTCGCGTCGTCGTCGCAGCGCACGTACGCCGAGGCCGCGCCCACCCGCAGTTGCCCGTGCCGCCGGGCCACGTCGTCGATCAGGTACGTCAGGGGCTGCGGCACCGGCGTGCGGGAGTGCCGGGCGAGGAACGTGTGCAGGTCGGCGGCGGTCTGCCCGGCGTCCAGCGCACGGCGCACGGAGCCCGGCGTGAACCGGTAGACGGTCGCCCCGCCCTTGGACTCCACGTCCGCGCTCACCCCCAGCAGGTCGGCCAGCTCATGCTCCAGCGGCCCCGGCGCCACCGCCGTCAGGTCGGCCTGGAGCAGCACGTGGTCCAGCGGTTCCGGGAGGAGCGGCGCGAGCAGCCGGGCGGCGAGCGCGGCGGCGGCGGCCCGTTCGCCGGGGGCCGGGGGAGCGGGCGGCGCGGGCGTGCGGTGGTGGACGGGAAGCTTGTCGCCGGGGCCCTCGGGCGCCTTCGCCGGGTGCGGCGGCTCGGGCGCCCCGATCAGCGCCCGCCCCGGCGCGGCCAGCGCGCCGCGGCCGGTGACGCCCAGCAGCTCGGCCTCGGACAGCGTCCACCGGGCGAGCCGGGTCCGCAGGTCGTCCTCCCGCCGGTCCCGCTCGGGGCCGCGCAGGGGACGCTCCCAGCGCAGCCGGGCCAGCACCGACTCCTCCGTGGGCGAGGCTCCCTCGGGCAGGCCCGCCAGCAGGGCCAGCACCCGGTGCCGTACCTCCGGCGCCGCCGAACGGTCCAGGTTCGGGCCCAGCGCCGAGAGCGTCCGGTCCTTCGCGTCCCGCCCGCCGACCACACCCGACGTCCGGGTCGCCGTCAGCCACGTCTGCGCGAGGCCCGCCCAGCGCTCGGCGGGCGGCAGCTCCCGCCACTCGTCGTACGCCGGGGTCGGCGCGTACCGCTCTTCCGGCTCGCCGTCGGAGGCGATCAGCCCGGCCGCGTAGGCCAGTTCCAGCCAGAACGCGGCGACCGGCTCGGGGAGGTCCAGGGCGACGGCCGTGCGCTTCAGGTCGCGCACGCTCAGCCCGCCGGCCCGCAGCACCGTCGGGCCGCCCTCGTCCCACTCCTTCAGCAGCTCCGCCACGGTCGCCAGCGCCGCGAGGGCCTGCCCGGCCGCGGTGGCGTCCACAACCTGTGGGCGGTGCGTGGCGGCGGCCTCCACCGCCGGCGGCGCCGGCTCGGGCGTCCGGTGCGCGCGGCCCGCGCGCAGGTGCAGGGCGACCTCGCGGGGCAGGACGACCGTGCCGGGCGCGGTCGGCAGCAGCAGGCCGCGGTCGAGGAGCGCGCGCAGGTGCGCCGCCGGGTCGTGGGTGACCTGCCCGTACGGGGGTCCCCACACCAGCCGGGCGAGCACCTCCCGCGACTCCTCGGGCAGCCCGGCGAGCAGCGCCGTCATCCGCCGCCGGTGGGCGAACAGGGTGCCGAGCGCGGTCACCGCGGACACGGAGTCGTGGGTCGAGGGCAGGCCGACGGCGGTCAGGAGCTCCTGGATCCGCCCCGGCGACATCCCGGCGGTCGCCTCCCGCACGGTGGGCCCAAGACCCGTCGGGGACGGGTGCTGCGGGGAGGGCGCGAGCAGCTCACGGGCGGTGCGCACCAGCCGCAGCCGGTCGTCGGCGCCCCACACCAGGGCCTGCTCGCGCAGCAGGGCGACGGCCCGGGGCAGCGCCGCGGAGACGGCCGGGTCCTCGTCGTCACCCGCCATCAGACGGAGCAGCTCGCCGTACGGCGCCGGGTCCGACGCCACGGCCAGCGCCTGAGCCGTCTGGAGCGCGAACCGGTCCAGCCGCTCCAGCGCCCGCACGACCGAGGCCCGGGTGCCGGCCCGGGTGGCGAGCTGCGTGAGGTCGGTGGGCACGGGAGTGATGAGGTCGGGACGGCTGCGCAGGAGGGCGGCCAGCGAAACGTCGTCCCGGACACGGAGCGCCTCCGCGAGGGACCGGGGGGCCGCGGACTTCTCCTCGGTGCTCATCCTGCCCACGTTAGCGGGTGGGGGTGACGGCGGGGCGGCGCGTACGCCGGTGCCGGGCGTGGGGGTGTCCGCCGTCCACGGGAGGATTCGGTACCTTCGTGCGACGGGCTACCACAACACACCGCCCCGGAGGGGTCCGTGGGGATCGAGAGCGACCAGGTCGTCTACGAGTATCTGAGCCGCGTCGGCGACGTGGCCCAGCAGCGGCAGCTGCCGTCGGCCGCGCGCATGCGGCTGGTCTCCGAGCTGCGCAACGAGATCGACCGGCACCGGGCCAGGACCACCGTGGACAGTCCCGCCGCCGTCCGGCGCATCCTGGACCGGCTCGGCAGCCCCGACGACCTCGTCGACGCGGCGGGCGGCACCAGCGGGATCCGGCGGGCACCGGTGCCGCCACCGACCGCGGTGCCCGAGCAGCGGGACACGGACCCCCAGAAGACCGAGCGCCGCAAGGGCCTGCGGCGGAACGCGCCCGAACGCCCGCCCGAACCGCCGGCCGCCTCACCGCCGCACCTGGCGAGCGCGCAGGAACTGGGCGGCGGCACCGGTCCGCGGCCGGACTGGTGGCGGGTGGAGGGCGGCCCGTTCGCCGGCGTGGGCGACAGCGTGCCCGGGTTCGTCGGCGGGGTGGAGATCCCGGAGCTGCTCAAGCCGCCGCCGAAGCGGGAGGCCGAGGCGGAGAAGAAGGACGGCCCCGCCGCGAAGCCCGCCGTGGAGGCTGTGGAGGAGCCGGTCCCCGCCGGCAGGACACGCCGCCTGCGACGCCTGCCCCGCCCATGGCCCGAGGGCGGCTGGAACAACCCCCTGCTGCTGCTCGCCGCCGGGCTCCTGGTCGTCGGCGCCGCCCTCGGCAACCTCGTCGCCCTGGGCCTGGGCTGGCTCATCGCCTACCTCTCGCGCCGCCTGACCCCGGCCCAGTCGAAGTGGGCGGTCCTGGGCCTGCCCGGCACGGTCGCCGCCGCCGGCGTGGTCTGGCTCTGGGGCCGCACGGAGGGCCGCTGGGGCGACCCCATCGCCGAGGGCCACATGAACGACGCGATCACCGAAACCTGGCCCTGGATCCTCCGCGGCGCCGCCATCGCCACGTCCCTGTACCTCCTCCGGCACTCCCGCCGCCCACGGGGCTGAGCGGGCGCGCCCCCCTCACCGCGGGGTGCCGGATGGGCACCTCCCGCGCCGTCGTGGCCGGCAGGCGCCCGGTGCCGGATCCGGCCGGGGGGCGCGCATCGGGCCGCGTGGTGGCCGGGCGCGGGCGTTCGGTGGCCCGACCTGCGACGTGGTCTCGCTCCGGGGTGATGGCGCGCGTTGCGGCGCTGCCCGGGTGCCGGGTGGGTGCCCCGCGTGCCGGTGCGGCGGGCAGGTGGCCGGGCGCGGCTCCGGGCGGAGGCGTCCGTGGCGGGCGGCTGACCGGGCGGCGCGCTCTCGGGGAAGGCGGCGCGCTCTCGGGGAGGGGCCGGCCGGGGGGATGCGCGGGACCTGCACAATGGGGGCCATGGTCTTCACCACCCGTACCGCGCCCACCGTCGGGTTCGATCTCGACATGACGCTGATCGACTCGCGGCCCGGCATCCGGGCCTGCTACCTGGCGCTGAGTGAGCGGACGGGGACGTACGTCGACGCCGACCTGGCCGTGACGCGGCTCGGGCCGCCGCTCGCCGAGGAGCTGGCCAACTGGTTCCCGGCCGAGGAGATCGCCGCCACCGCCGACCTCTACCGGCAGATGTACCCGGCGTACGCGATCGAGCCGACGCTCGCGCTGCCCGGCGCCCGGGAGGCCGTCGCCGCCGTACGCGCGGCAGGCGGGCGGACGCTCGTCGTCACCGCCAAGTACGAACCCAACGCCAAGCTGCACCTGGCCCACCTCGGCATCGAGCCGGACGCCGTGGTGGGCGACCTGTGGGCCGAGCAGAAGGCCGTCGCGCTGCGCGAGCACGGCGCGGACGTCTACGTCGGCGACCACGTCGGCGACGTCCGCGGAGCCCGGGCCGCGGGCGTCCGCTCCGTGGCGGTGGCCAGCGGCCCGTGCGACGCCGAGGAGCTGCGCGCGGCCGGCGCGGACGTGGTCCTGGCCGACCTGACGGAGTTCCCGGAGTGGCTCGCGGGTTACGGCGACGGTGAGGCCGACGGACCGGCCGCCGCGCGGGCCTGACGGCGCCCGGCCGCGATCGACTGGAACACCCCCGCCCCGGCGATCAGGAAGCCCACGCCCATCAGCATGCTCAGGCCGAACATGTAGGTGGGAAACGGCGTCGTCCCCAGGAGCAGCGGGGCCACGGTGACCAGAGTGGCCACCGTACCGACGAAGAAGACGATCGCACCGGCGCGGATCAGCCGGTCGCCGGGCGCGGCGGAATTCGATTGGGTTTGTTCACGCACCCGACCAGGGTAGTTCGCAGCCCCGGGGCGCGGGGTCATCGCGGTTCACCACTGGTCAGCTGCGTACGGCTGGAGCCAAAGGGCGGTCTGCAGCGTCACCGACTTGAACCATGCCTGGTACATGCTTTCCACGGCTGCTTCGTCGTGGCCCTTGTTGGCCAGGAACGGTCGCATCGTGGCAGTGATCGGATAGATGAACGCCACCATATAGCGCAGGGCGACGGGGCCTACGGAGTCTGCTCCGTCGGTCTGGTTCTTCTTGTCCTTCGTATGGCGCAGGCCGATCTCGTGCGCATACGACAGCCACTCCTCGTCGTGCGGGCGACGACAGGTGTCCATGATCCACTGGCCGAATCGGGCGCGGACACGCGTCAGGTAGTCGTCCAGGACCGTGCCGTCCGGGGTCGCGAAGTAGGCGACGAGGTGCGGATGCGAGGCGACGAATCCGTACCAGACGTCCAAGACGTCCTCAACCTGGTCCTCCAGTACGTCACCGGCCATGCGCAGGGCCTGCTCGTCCTCGGCGGTGAAGAGAACACTCGCCTCCAGCTTGGCCAGCTCCGCCCTCGAGACCGGGCCGGGTGGAGTCGAGCCGTAGTCGTAACCGGCAGGGCGCTGTGCGCTCATGGAGAACCGCCTCGTTTCTCGTGTCCGGGATCAAAGCGGTACCGCGTGACAGGCCGTCGTCGCACGATCTTGAGGTGTGTCGACCGAACGGATACCTGATCGGGTGATCACGAGAACACGGCAAACCGAGGGGGAGCCTCATGACATGGTCGTCACGCTTCCCTCGTCCGACTGAGCCTCTGGCCCGTCACTCAACGCGCATAGGGGCTCAGGCCCGTTTTAAGGCGTGTTCCCGTGGAGAGACCCCCGGTAGGGTGTCCTGGCAGCGGTTCGACCGGCGTCGGTAATCGTCCGGGACTGATCGAGGGAGCGTGTGCTTTGCCGACTGGCAAGGTCAAGTGGTTCAACAGCGAGAAGGGCTTCGGCTTTCTCTCCCGCGACGACGGCGGTGACGTCTTCGTGCACTCCTCGGTCCTCCCCGCCGGAGTCGAGGCGCTGAAGCCCGGCCAGCGCGTGGAGTTCGGCGTCGTCGCCGGGCAGCGCGGCGACCAGGCCCTGTCCCTGACCCTGCTGGACCCGGCCCCGTCGGTCGCGGCCGCCCAGCGCAAGAAGCCCGACGAACTGGCCTCCATCGTCCAGGACCTGACGACCCTCCTGGAGAACATCACGCCAATGCTGGAGCGCGGCCGCTACCCCGAGAAGACCGCCGGCAAGAAGATCGCCGGCCTGCTCCGCGCCGTCGCCGACCAGCTGGACGTCTGACCCGCCCGCCCGTCAGGGAAACGCCAGCGCGTCCGGGCCGAGGGCCGGCACCAGTCCCTCGGCCGCCGCGCGCGTCAGCAGGCCCCGGACCGCCGCGTAGCCGGCCTCGCCGAGGCCGGCCGTGAACTCGTTGACGTACAGCCCGATGTGCTGGTCGGCGACGGCCGGGTCCATCTCCTGCGCGTGCTCCATGACGTACGGCCGGGAGGCCTCCGGGTCGTCCCAGGCCGCGCGGACCGAGGCGCGGACCGCGTCGGCCAGCCGGGTCAGGGCCTCCGCGCCCAGCGACCGCCGGGCGATGATCGCGCCGAGCGGGATCGGCAGCCCGGTGGTGTGCTCCCAGTGCTCGCCCATGTCGGCGAGCTTGTGCAGCCCGTAGTTCCGGTACGTGAAGCGCGCCTCGTGGATCACCAGGCCCGCGTCCACCTTCCCGTCCCGCACGGCCGGCATGATCTCGTGGAACGGCATCACGACGATCTCGCCGACGCCGTCGGGCACCGTGTCCGCCGCCCACAGGCGGAACAGCAGGTACGCCGTCGACGTCTCGCTCGGCACCGCGACCGTACGGCCGCGCAGGTCCGCGTCCGCCTCCCGGGTCAGCACCAGCGGCCCGCAGCCCCGGCCCAGCGCGCCCCCGCAGGGCAGCAGGGCGTACTCGTCGAGGACGTACGGCAGCACGGCGTACGACACCTTCAGCACGTCCAACTCGCCGCGTTCGGCCATGCCGTTGGTGATGTCGATGTCCGCGAAGGTCACGTCGAGGGCGGGCGCGCCCGGCACCCGGCCGTGGGCGAGGGCGTCGAAGACGAAGGTGTCGTTCGGGCAGGGCGAGTACGCGATCCGCAGGGTCTCAGCGGTCATGTCTGTCATGTGGGGCATGTGGGTTCCAACTCCTGAGGACGGGTGCGAGCTTCCCGAAGGCGTCCGTCAGCGCCGCGAGGGCCTCGCCGATGCGCCAGGCGGCGCGGTCGCGCGGGCCGACCGGGTTGGAGACGGCGCGCAGTTCCAGTACCGGCACCCCGTGCGCGGCGGCGGCCTCGGCGACGCCGAAGCCCTCCATCGCCTCGGCCAGCGCGCCCGGGTGGCGGGTGCGCAGCAGCGCGGCGCGTTCGGCGGTGCCGGTGACGGTGGACCCGGTCAGGACGGTGCCGGGGCGGGCCCCGGTCGCGGCGGCGACGGCCCGCACCAGGCCGGGCGGCGGGTGGTGGGTGACGGTGCCGAAGCCGAGGTCGGTGACCGGCAGGAAGCCGTCGGCGGTCTCGGCGCCCAGGTCGGCGGCGGTGATCGCGTCGGCGACGACGAGCGAGCCGACCGGCGCGTCCGGCACGAAGCCGCCGCCGATGCCGGCCGAGACGACCAGGCCGTAGGGGGCGCCGTCGAGGGCCGCGGCGGTCAGGGCGGCGGCGGTGCAGGCGGCGGCGAGGGCGGGACCGACCCCGGCGGCCAGCAGGTCCGGGCCGCCGTCCGGGAGGCGGTGCAGGGCCACCCCGGGACGGGACAGCTCGGCGGCCGGCGCCGGGAACGCCCGAGCCACCGCGTCCCGTTCGGCGGGGACCGCGGTGGCCACGAGAACGCGCGTGGAGGACGTGGTCAGTCGTCCTTCGTCAGCTTGAAGGACCACAGACCGGTGGCCTCCTCGCTGTCGTCCTTGCCGTCACCGGCCTTGATGGTGACCAGCGTGGAGTCGCCCTGGGCGCCGTACTGGGCGTTGAAGAACACGCTGCCCGGGACCGTCCGGTAGGTGTTGTCCGTGTCGTCGGTCAGCTGCTGACCGTTCATCAGGATCGTCCAGCGCTCGTCGGCGACCTCCGGGTCGACGCCGAAGCGGACCGTGTCGTCGGCGTTGACCGAGATGGACTTGACGTCGTCGTCCTGCAGGCACTCCTGGATCTCGGCGGTCTCCAGGGTCTTGCCGTGCCCGCCGCAGGTGGCGTCGGAGCTGACCGAGTCACTGCCGACCGTGACCGTGGCCATGGGCGTGGGCTTGTCACAGGCGGACAGCAGGAGCAGTCCGGCGGATACCGCGCCGGCGGCGGCGACGGCGCGGCGGCGCCGCACAGCGCCGTGTCCGAGGGCGGCAGTGCCGCGGAGCAACGTGGTCATGGGCGAAGGCTATCTGGCGCCCGCGGCCCGGCCCCCACCTGGGTACGGCGTGGCGTGATCACGCCACCCTGGGTCGGGCGGGTCCGCCGTGCCGCGCCGAGCCGACCAGCCCCCGTACGGTCGTCAGCCACCCGGCGGCGATGATCGCGGCGCCCACCGACAGGCCCAGCGTGCCGTTGAGGGGCAGCACGATACCGACCGCCCCGCCGAGCACCCAGGAGACCTGGAGCAGCGTCTCCGAGCGGGCGAACGCCGAGGTGCGGACGAGTTCCGGCACGTCCCGCTGGATCAGCGCGTCCAGGGACAGCTTGGCCAGCGCCTGCGCGAACCCCGCGACCGCCGCCAGACACGCCACCAGGACGGCGCTGAAGAACACCGCGGACGTGACCGCCGCGCCCAGCACGATCGCGACCACCGTCACGATGATGATCTCCGGCGCCCGGGACCGCAGCCACGCCCCGACCGCCGTGCCCAGCGCGTTCCCCGTACCGGCCGCGACGCCCACGATCCCCAGCGACACCGCCGCGCTCTGCCCGGACAGCGGATGCACCCGCAGCAGGAAGGCCAGGAAGAAGATCAGGAAGCCGGTCAGACAGCGGATCGCGGCGTTGGCGGCCAACGCGTGCGTCACCGCCGGGCCCACCGTGCGCAGCCCAGGCCGCTTGCTCCGCTTGCGCAGCGGACCGTGCAGATGGTCCTCGTCGGCGGCGAGCAGCGCCCGGGCCTCGCCGCGCGCCGAGTCCACCGTGTGCGGCAGCGTGAACGACAGCACGGTGCCCGCCACGAAGATCACGAACGCGCCGTACAGCGGCCAGCGCGGCCCGACCTGCTGGAGCCCCGCCCCGATCGGCGCGGCGACACCGGTGGCGAGCAGCCCGCAGAGCGTGACCCGGGAGTTCGCCTTGACCAGGGAGAAACGGGGTGGCAGCAGCCGTGGCACCACCGCGCTTCTGACCACGCCGTACGCCTTCGAGGCGACCAGCACGCCGAGCGCGGCCGGGTACAGCTCGATGCTGCCGGTGATGACGGCCCCCGACAGCACCAGCGCGAGCAGCGCCCGCGCGGCCATCGCGCACGCCATCGCCGCGCGGCGGCCGTGCGGCACCCGGTCCAGGAGCGGGCCGATCACCGGCGCGAGCAGAGTGAACGGCGCCATGGTGATGGCCAGGTACAGCGCGACCCGGCCGCGCGCCTCGTCGGTGGGGACGGAGAAGAAGACGGTGGAGGCGAGGGCGACGGTGATCATGACGTCCCCGGCGCCGTTCACCCCGTGCAGCTCGATCAGCTTGCCGAGGCCCGACTCTCCGGCGCCGTGCGCGTGCGTCGCTTTCCGGATACCGCGCGCGGTCCCGGTCACCGGCAGGCGAAGCGCGCGGCCGAGCGCGCGGAACCGCGGGCCGGGGCCACGCCGCCGGCTCCCGCCCTTGAACTCCGTGCGTGCGGCTGCCACCCCGTCATAGTGCCCCGAGAGCGGGGGCTATAGCGTCCTATCGGCACGGATGGCGGTGATCGAGTCGGGTGACAGGGACGCCGGCGCCGAGGGGGAACACCGGACCGTACCCCGCCGAAACTCCCGTCGGTGTAGGCCCAGCGCACATGAGCAGGTAGCGTGCCTAGCGCGCCGTGGCGAACGTTCTCGGCCGCGCGCCTTACGGCCATCCCGCAGAATGGATGACGTAGGTGTGCCCGAGCGCGATCGGGCGCGGACGTCGACGCGGTCCACAGGTCCGCTCCGTCCGCCCCTCGCAGGCAGCGGCGCACTCGTGAGACGGCGTATGGAGAGAAGCGATACCTGTGAGCGCAGCGACAACGCGAAGCCGCACCCCTGACCGCCTGTGCGCCGAGGCCCTCGACCTCGCCCGCGCCGCAGCCGAGGAGGCAGCCGCCCCCGGCGTCGTCGGCGAGTACGAGGGCCTGGTGTCGGAGGGTGACCGGGTCGTCACCCACTACTTCGTCTGCAAGGAGATGGGCTACCGCGGCTGGCGCTGGGCCGTCACCGTGGCCCGCGCCTCCCGCGCCAAGATCGTCACGGTGGACGAGGCGGTGCTGCTGCCCGGCCCCGACGCGCTGCTCGCCCCCGAGTGGGTGCCGTGGAGCGAGCGGCTGCGCCCCGGCGACATGGGCCCCGGCGACCTGCTGCCCACCGACGCGGAGGACCTGCGTCTGGAGCCCGGCTGGACCGGAGAGGACGAGCCGCCGCCGAACTCCGCCGTCTCCCACGAGATGGCCGACCTGGTCGAGGCCGAGGACGCGGAGGTGACCGCCGGGCCGCCCGCAGAGCTGACCACCGTGCCGGCCCGCGGCACCATCTCGGCGGTCGCCGAGGAACTGGGCCTGCGCCGCACGAGGGTCCTGTCCCGGTACGGGCTGCACGTCGCCGCGGACCGCTGGGAGGACGGCTACGGCCCGAAGACCGCGATGGCCCAGGCGGCCCCCGCGTCCTGCGTCAGCTGCGGCTTCCTGGCCCGGATCGGCGGCTCGCTCGGGCAGGCCTTCGGCGTGTGCGCCAACGAGTTCTCCCCGGCGGACGGGCACGTGGTGTCGCTGGCCTACGGGTGCGGCGGGCACTCCGAGGCGGCGGTCATGCCGAAGCCGCCGCGGGTGGCTCCGCCGGTGATCGACGAGACGCGGGTGGATCCGTTTCCGCTGCGGCCGGCGTCGGACTCGGGGTCCGTTTCCGTGGCGGAGGACGAGGCGTCGGCGGAGCTGGGGCATTCGTAGCGTGCGGGTGCGTCCCTAGGGGGTGCGGGTGCGGGTGCGTCCCTAGGGTGTGCGGGTGCGGGTGCGTTGTGGCTCGCGTCCACGGGGGCTGCGCCCCCGGACCCCCCTTCGGCCTTGACGGCCTCGTCCTCAAACGCCGCCCGGGCTGGATGGTGCTGCCCGGGCTGGATGGTGCCGCCCGCGCCGGATGGTGCCGCCCGGGCTGGATGGTGCCGCCCGGGCTGGATGATGCGGCCCGGGCTGGATGGTGC
>NZ_JBHXNW010000012.1:113484-140429 GCF_042717365.1 Streptomyces sp. NPDC058534 | reverse complement strand
TGCACGCACTCTCGCCGCACCGGGCGCAGAGCCAAGTACATCCAGTACGAGGCTCTACGCCCGGCACGGCGAGAGCACGCACCTGACGCCGCGAGCCCGCCCTCCGGGCGACGACGGGAATTGTCAGACAGGCCCTAGGCCGGTGAGGGGACTGAGGCGCGACAGTCGCGTGAAGTGGGGAACTAGAGAGTGAGCGGGTTCTCGGAAGGGGAGAGTGGGCATGTTTGAAGCCGAAAACATTCGTGACTGGCGCGGCCAGGACGTCGTCGACCACGACGGCCGCAAGATCGGGACCCTGGAGTCCATCTACTTCGACACGCTGACCGACCGACCCGCTTTCGCGGCGGTCACGGTCGGTCTGCCGACGCGGCGTCGTCTCGTCTTCGTGCCGGTGGAGAAGGCCACCGTCGGGCCGGGCTATGTGAAAGTGACCTACGACAAGTCGCTGGTCAAGGACGCGCCGGGAATCGATCCGGACGGTGAGCTCGCGGCCGAGGAGGAGGGCGCGGTCTTCGAGCACTACAAGCTGCCGTACGAGCAGGGCAGCCGCGGCGAACGGCGGCTCGGCCGGCGCTGAACCGTCCGAGGGGGCGGCCGGGCGCCGGTGACGGCGGGCCCGGCGCGCCCCGCGTGGACGGGGTCCGCCGTCAGCCGATCTCGGCGCCGCGGGCCGCCGCCTCCGTCTCGGACGTCGCGCTGCCCGTCGCCAGGGTGCCTCCGGCGCTCTCCAGGTGGGCCCGCACGAACCACTGGAACTGCTCCAGGTCCCTGAGCCGGCCGATCAGGAGGTCCTCCGTGGCGGCGTCGATCTTGCCGGCCTCCTCGACGGCCGCGCGCATGCCCTCCACCACTCCGGTGTAGACGACGTCGAGCGCGCCGAGGTGGGCGATGGCGTCGGCCCGGCCGATGGAGTAGTCGTCCCACTTCCGCTCCGACACCAGGGCCCCGGGCGTGCCCTGTGCCACACCGCCGAGCGCGGCGATGCGCTCCGCGACGTCGTCGGCCATCTCGCGTACCTGGTCGACCTGCGGGTCGATCATCTCGTGCACGGCGATGAAGTGCGGCCCGACGACGTTCCAGTGCACGTGCTTGAGGGTCAGGTGCAGATCGTTGAGGGCGTGCAGGCGCAGTCGCAGCACACCGATCAGCCGTCCGGCGGCCTCGCGCTCGATGCCGGGGACCGTGTACTTCGGGGTCAGGTCGTGCGTCATGGCGGACCTCAGCTCCTCATGTGTGTCGTACGTCGTTGCTCGTGCACGAATGCCCCGTATCGGGACCCTCAGACATCCGCGGGCCAGGTCGGTGACCTTGGGCTCCGTATGTGTGCCGACAAGGTCAGGACGGCGGGGCGGGCAGGGGCAGCGCGGCGAGCGCGCGCGCCGCGTGCACGAGGTTGGACGCCATCGCCCGGCCGGTGGAGAGCGCCCAGTCGTGGCCGCGCTCGTCGTCGAGGAAGTCGGGGCCGGGCCCGGGGCCGAGGTGCCAGTAGGTCCAGGCCTGCCCCGGGATGGTGTAGCCGATGTCCGCGAGTCCGCCGCTGATCTCGCTGATGACGTGGTGGGCGCCGTCCTCGTTGCCGGTGACCAGGACGCCGGCGACGCGGTTGTAGGCGACGGGGCGGTCCTCGTCGTCGGTCTCGCTCAGCATGGCGTCCATCCGTTCGAGGACCCGCTGGGCCACGGAGGACGGACGGCCGAGCCAGGTGGGCGACGCGATGATCAGGATCTGGGAGGCCAGGAGCTTCTCGTGCACCTGGGGCCAGTCGTCGCCGTCGCCCATGTCGGTCTCGACGCCCGGTTTCAGGTTCAGGTCGACGGCCCGGACGACGTCCACCTCGGCTCCGTGGCCCTTCAGGGCCGCGATGACCGTGGAGGCGAGGGCCTCGGTGTTGGACGGCTCGGGGGAGGGCTTCAGGGTGCAGTTGATGACGAGTGCGCGCATGCCCGTCCTTGTTCCCCGATCGACGGAGGCCGACCGGGGAGGCGGGGGGCCGTTCACCCGGACGGCCCCGCGGCGGTCCGGCGGACCGGTCAGGGCAGGGCGACGCCGTCCAGCTTGCCCTGCTTGGCGTCGTCGACCAGCGACGAGAACTGGTCGGCGCTCATCTGCACGCGCTGACCGAAGTCGTCGGTCAGGACGATCCGCCGCTCCGCCGGTGCCTGGGGGTCGACGAACAACTGGGGACAGCCGCAGTCGCAGTTGCCGCAGAACGTCGCGACGGGCTCCAGGCCGTGAGGCTCGGTCATGTCGGTGCGCCTTCCGTGGGAGACGGGTGACCGCGCGGGTGTCCGGGGCGGCGGTCTCGGGGGCCCGCCTGGGAGATACCCCGTGCGACCCCCGCGGACGCGCACCCGCGCCCCGAACCGAGGCACGCCGGACGGCTGCCGGTGCGCCGGTGCTCCCCGCGTCCGCTCCCGCCGCACCGGCCCGGCGCGGCCGGCCGGGAACCCGGCGGGGATTGCGTCCGACCGCACGCGCGCGGGTGGGAGTTATCGTCGGCCGTATGGCTGACGAGTGCTTCCGGCATCCGCGGCTCGCCGCCGTCTACGACGCGCTGGACACCGATCGCGGTGACCTGGACGCGTACGTGCGCATGGCCGACGAGTTCGGCGCCCGGCGCGTGCTGGACATCGGCTGCGGCACGGGGGTGTTCGCCCTGTTGCTGGCAGAACGGGGCACCGAGGTCGTCGGCGTGGACCCCGCCGCGGCCTCGCTCGGCGTGGCCCGGGCCAAGCCGGGCGCCGGGCGGGTGCGCTGGATCGAGGGGGACGCGATGTCGCTGCCCCCGCTGCGGACGGACCTGGCGACCATGACGGCGAACGTCGCCCAGGCGATCGCCGGTCCACGGGCGTGGCAGGGGACACTCCACGGGGCGTACGAGGCCCTGCGGCCCGGCGGGCACCTGGTGTTCGAGACACGGGACCCGGCCAGGCGCGCCTGGGAGGAGTGGGACCGCGAGCACACCCACCGGGTCGTGGAGATACCCGGCACGGGTGCGGTGGAGAGCTGGTGCCGGTTGCTGGACGTGAGCGGCCCGCTGGTCACCTTCCGCTGGACCTACGTCTTCGCCGCGGACGGCGAAGTGCTGACCTCCGACTCGACGTTGCGCTTCCGCGACCGGGCGGAGGTGGAGGCCGACCTGACCGGCCGGGGCTTCGAGGTCCGCGAGGTGCGCGACGCCCCCGACCGCGAGGGCCGCGAACTCGTGTTCGTGGCACGACGTCCGTAGCCGGCCGTAGGTGGTGCACCGGCGCGCGGAGAGCGCACGGCGAAATCCCGTGAGCCCTGTACGCGCCCCCTCGACGGTACGGACAATCACAGTGGCCGTGATCACGCGGCGGGGGACGCCTCGTCGTCCGACCGCCGACTGCCGGGAAAGCAGGTCGATCAGCATGCTCTTGCGTCTGCCCACGTCCGTGTCCGAGGCACAGGAGTGCATGGCGGAGGGAGCGGTGCCCGTCGGCGGGGCCACTCTCGTGTGGGCCGCCTGGCAACGCGACGGCTTCCCCGACCTGGCCATGTCCCTGCGCGAGCTGCCGGAGGCGACCGTCCTCGAACCCGAGGCGCTGGGCGCGGCCGTACTGCTGCACCACATCGACGAGCGGGTACCGGACGTGCTGCGCCGCGCGGCGGGCTCGGTGGGCACCGGAGCCGTGCGCCGGACGGCGACGGTCGGCGGCAACCTCGTGGGCAGCACCCTGCGTTGCCTGCTGCCCGCGGCCCTCGTGCTGGACGCCCGCGCCACGGTACTGGGCCCGGACCGGTCCTACGAGACCGACCTGGCCGAGGTGATCGCCAAGCGTCACCTGCTGCTCGGTCTGCGCTGGCGCACCCCGATGGCCAGCGGCTACCGCAAGGAGCCCGCCGCGGCGGGCGGACCGCCGCCCCTGGTCGTCGCCACGGCCGTGCACACCGACGACGAGGGCCGGCCGCGGCTGCGGGTCGCCGTCCGGGACGGCTACGAGGTGGTCAGCGGCAGCACCGTGTGCGACGGGGGCGCCGACGAGGCCGTCGGCGCCCTGGACGGTACGGATCTCGGCGGACTGCCGCCCGGGGCCCGGGACGTGGTGCGCGAACAGGTCACCGACATCCTGGGCCCCCTCGCCGGCCGGGGCTGACTCGGCGGCCGGCGCCCCGACGGTCCGCGTCAGTCCTTGGCCAGGGCCTTGACGCGGTCCAGCGATCCGTTGAACTTGTCGTGGTCCCCGACGGTCGGTCCGGTCGAGGTGTACTGCCACATCGTGTGGAAGCCCCAGCCGGCCGGCAGGGTGCCCACGGACGAGGCGTACCGGGCGACCCACAGCGGGTTGCTGGCGCCGAAACCGCTGTAGTTGCCGGTGCACTGCGTCCACCAGTTGGTGGAGGTGTAGATGGCGGCCTCGCGGCCGGTGCGTGCCTTGTACCGGTCCACGAAGTTCTTGATCCAGCTCACCATCTGGGTCTTGGTCTTTCCGTAGCAGGTGGCCCCGTACGGGTTGTACTCGATGTCGAGGACGCCCGGCAGCGTCTTGCCGTCCTTCGACCAGGCGCCGCCGTGGTCGACGAAGTAGTCGGCCTGGGCCTTGCCGCCGGAGGTGTCCGGGGTCGCGAAGTGGTACGCGCCGCGGAGCATGCCGGTGTCGTACGAGCCGCCGTACTGCTGGTCGAAGTACGGGTTGCGGTAGGAGGTACCCTCGGTGGCCTTCACATAGGCCCACTTGACCCCGCTCTTCCACAGGGTCGACCAGGCGACGTTGCCCTGGTGGCTGGAGACGTCCACGCCCTCGGTCTGGCTGGCGCGGCTTTCGACGGGCCGTCCCTGGACACCCTCGTGGGCGAGGACACCCCAGCCCATGTAGGCGGAACCGCGAACGGGCGACCCGGCGTCGCCGGCGGTCGCGGGGACCGCCGACAGGGTGAGCAGGAGTGACTGGGAGGCGAGGAGCACGCCTGTCGTGAGCAGGCGTGAGTGGCTTGAAGCCACGGCTATGGGTCTGCGCATGGCACCCATACGATCCGCTGTCGCGCCCCACCGCATCCCACAGTCACCCAGATGGTGTCGCCGCGTCCGGGGCCCGCCCGTCCGACCACAGCGCGAGCAGGCCGCCGACCGGGTCCGCCGCGCCGAAGCACAGCTCCAGACTCGTCGTCACCGTGCTCGACCACCGCGCGGGCGAGTTCGGCGCCGTCGCAGAGCTGCGTCAAGCCCGGGACGCGCCCCCAGCGGTGGTCCGCCGCCAGCGCGTGCAGCCTGCGGGGGACCCATCGGGCCGTCCGCGTCCGCGACGAGGGCGGCGATGCTGTCGCTCCAGCCGTCGAACTGCCGCAGCACCGCCGCCCTGGCCGTCGTCGCGCGGCGGCACGGGCGTCGTCGTCCTGGTGCCGCCGCAACTGCTTGCCCAACAGCGGGACCCGGGGCCCGCCCTGACCGGCCGCACCTTCGGCGGCGCGGCCCCCGCCCCCGTCCCCGTCCCCGGCCCGCGCCCGCCGCGGAGGCGTCCGTGACCGTGCCGCGCGTCCCGGACGTCCGGCCCGACGAGCGGACCGAACCTCCCGAGCATGCGCCGCGAACCCGTCCACCGTCCGCGACGCCGGGTGGACTGCCCGTACGCTCCCCGGGCCGCACCATGGCGGACGCCGAGCGCGAACGGCGCGACCCGCCTCTGCGGCCCACCGACCGGCCGGCGACGGCGTCCCGCGACGCCGGGTCCAGCTTTGATGCGCGGACTGACCTCCTTGCCCGCCGTGTTCACCCCCGTCGTGGCCTGACGGGGCGCGCCCGGGTCAGCCGGCGCGCGGTGTGAAGCGCACCGGCAGGGACTGCGGGCCGCGGGTGAACACGCCGCGCTCCACCGCGTCGAAGCCCTCGTCCGGCCGCAGATCCGGCATGGCGTCCAGCAGGTGCCCCACACCGGTCTCGACCTCCGCCTTCGCCAGCAGCGCCCCGACGCAGAAGTGCCGGCCCAGCGCGAAGGCGAGATGGTCGGCGGCGGCCGAGAAGGCGGTCGTCGTCGTCAGGTCCTCGCGGTGGATGTCGAAGCGGTCCGGGTCGCGGTAGCGGCTCCCGTCCCGGTTGGCCGCGCCTATGAGACAGGTGACGGTGTCGCCCGCCGGTACGGTGCCGCCGCTCAGCTCCACCTCGGACGCCGACTGACGCATGATCATGTGCACCGGCGGGGTGTAGCGCAGCGTCTCGGCGAAGGCGCGCGGGATCAGGGTCCGGTCCTCGCGCACGGCCGTCAACTGCTCGGGGTGGGCGAGCAGGTTGGCGAAGATGCCGGCGATCGCCTTGTCCGTGGTCTCACCGCCCGCCGCGAGCAGCAGACTGCAGAACGCCTTGATGTCCTCGTCGCTCATCCGGACCCCGTCGACCTCCGCCGCGCACCGGGTGGACAGCAGGTCGTCGCCCGGATTCTCGCGGCGCTCCTGGATGATCGGGAACATGTACGCGGCGAACTCCACGCGGGTGCGCGCACCGGCGGCCGCCACCTCCTGGTCCCCCGAGAGGTTGCCCAGGAAGGCGATGACCGACGTGTACCAGCCGTGGAACCGGTCGTGGTCCGCCTTGTCCAGACCCAGCATGTCCGCGATGACGTTGACCGGGAAGCGGGTCGCGTAGTCGGCGACCAGATCGGCGCGTCCGGTGTGCCGGAACGCGTCGATCAGCTCACGGGAGTTGCGCTCGATCACCGGCAGGAACCGGTCCTGGAGATCGGCCCCGCGGAAGGCCGGCGCGACCAGCGCGCGCCGCACCGCGTGCTCCCGGCCGCTCAGCTGGAGGATCGTCCTCCCGTGCACGGGCTCGATCTGCCAGTCGTAGTTCTCGGTCGTGAACTGCCCGTTCCGGTCCTTGAAGACGCGTTCCACGTCGGCGTAGCGCGAGACGATCCAGCTCCGCGTCGCCTCGTGCCAGATGAGGGGCGCGCTCTCCCGCATCGCCCGGTAGGCCGGATAGGGGTTCGCCGCGAACTCGGGGGAGAGGATGTCGGGGACCTGCTGCGCGGTGGACATGGGACTCCTCGGTCGACAACGGCGCTTACGGCACCAGGCTATTGACGACGCGATGACGCCGACAGACCGCGGACGGACCCGTCTCCCGGATCTCCCGGATCTCCCGGATCTCCCGGATCTCCCGGATCTCCCGGATCTCTCGGACGAGGTGTGCCGCTCAGGCGCCGCCGTCCACGGAGGCGCGCAGCCGGGCGCTGGCCATCCGCATGTGTTCGGCCATCGCCCGGTCCGCGGCCTCCGGATCACGCGCGCGGATCGCCTGGAGCACCGCGTCGTGCTCGCACAGCGTGCCGCTGACGGTGCCCTCGATGTCGCTGACGCGCTCCATCCAGACCTGGAGCAGCGCCCGGATGCTGTGCAGGATGTCGCTGAGGACGGTGTTGCGCGCGATGCGGGCCGTCTCCAGATGGAAGGCGATGTCGGCGTCGATGAACGCCGTGACGTCGCCGCCCGCGTCGCGCATGTGCTGGAGGTGCTCCTCCAGCCGCGCCACGTCCTCGTCGCTCGCGCGCTCCGCCGCGAGCCGGGCCGAGACCCCCTCCATGTACGTGCGCACCTCGACCAGGTCCTGGGTGCGGCGCTGGCCCAGCATCAGGCCCCAGTTGATCGCGCGGGGCAGGAACTCCGAGGTGCCCTCGCGCACGTAGGAGCCGGAACCCGGCCGGATCTCGATGATCCCGAGGACGTCCAGGGCGGACAGCGCGCCGCGCACGCTGGACCGTGCGACGCCGAGCGCCTCGGCCAGCTGCCGCTCGGCGGGCAGCCGCGTGCCGGGCCGGATGTCACCGGCCGAGAGGTGGTCGAGGAGCCGTTTGGCGACCTCGCTGACGGACGACTCGCGCACGACGGGCCGCAGCAGCCGCGCGAGGTCCGGAGCGGCCGCGGAGTTGTGCTGATCAGGCTGACTGGTCACGGTCACCAGTCAACCAGATGCCGCAACGACCCGACTGACCAGGCAGTTCACCCTGACCTTGGGTGCGGTTTGTCAAGAGTTGGGTCAGCGGAAGATCTATGACAGTCGCCACACTGGTAAATTGGTGACCAATTTTGTTCCGAGGCATAGCGTGAGGGCGAACCGGTCGGCCGCCTTCCGCGGCGGACATGCGGTGTGACCGACCCCGGACGGAGCTGTCCGGGCGAGCCGAGGAGTCGCCCATGGGTGCCCAAGCGCCATCCGAGGCAGTCGAGAGAACTGCCATCAAGAAGGTCTCAGTCCGCCTCGTCCCGTTCGTGGCGCTGATGTTCTTCGTGAACTACCTGGACCGCACGGCCGTCTCGTTCGCCGAACCCAACGGCATGGGACAGGACCTCGCCCTGACCGCCGCCCAGTTCGGTTTCGCGTCCGGGATCTTCTTCCTCGGCTACATCGTGCTCGAGGTCCCCAGCAACATGGCCCTGCACCGCTTCGGGGCCCGCCGGTGGCTGGCCAGGATCATGGTGACCTGGGGTGTCGTCTCGCTGCTGTTCACCTGGGTCAGCAGCAGCGGCCAGCTCTACACGCTGCGCTTCCTGCTCGGTGTCGCCGAAGCGGGCTTCTTCCCCGGCGCGATCCTCTTCCTCAGTCAGTGGGTGCCGTCCCGCCACCGCACCAAGATCCTCGGCCTGTTCTACCTCGCCCAGCCGCTGACCACCGTGTTCGGCGCCCCGCTGGCGGGCTGGCTGATCGGCCGCCACGGCCTGTTCGGCCTTGAGGGCTGGCGCGTGATGTTCCTGTTCGTGTCGCTGCCCGCGATCATCCTGGGCGTCGTCGCCTGGTTCTACCTGATCGACAAGCCCGCCGACGCCAAGTGGCTCACGCCGGCCGAACGCGACTGGCTGACCGCCGAACTCGCCGCCGAGAACGCCCAGAAGACCGGGCACGAGAGCAAGCACGCCAAGGGCGACCTGAAGACCGCCTTCACCAGCGGCCGGGTCTGGACCCTCGCGGTCGTCTACTTCGGCTTCGTGTACGGCCTGTACGCCCTCGCCTTCTTCCTGCCGACGATCATCAACGGCTTCCAGGACCAGTACGACACCACGTTCAGCGTGATGGACAAGGCCTGGATCACCGCCGTCCCGTACCTGCCCGCCGCCGTCGTCCTCTTCTTCTGGACCCGGCACGCCACCCGCCACGGCACCCGCACCTGGCACGTGGCGGGACCGGCCGTCGTCGGCGGTGTGTCCATCCCGCTCGCCCTCTACATGGGCTCCCCGGCCGCCACGATCGCCGTGATCACCGTGACCGCCTGCGCCGTCTTCGCCGCCCTGCCGGTCTTCTGGTCGGTGCCCTCCCGCTTCCTGACCGGGGCCGCCGCCGCGGCGGGCATCGCCCTGATCAACACGGCGGGCAACGTCGCGGGCTTCGCCTCCAGCTACATCACCGGCTGGCTCAAGGACCTGACGGGCGCGTACTACGTACCGCTCTACCTCGTCGGCTTCTTCATGCTGCTGTCCGCCGTGCTGATGGTCCGGCTCGCCGCCCGCCACCGCACCGACGAACCGGTCCCCGCCCCCGACCACCAGTCCAAGGAGGCTCTGCGATGACCCGCCTGTTCAACGACCCCGCCGCCTTCGCCGACGAGGCGCTGGAGGGCTTCGCCGCCGCGCACCGGCGCTGGGTCCGGCCGGTCACCGGCGGAGTCGTCCGGGCCACCGCCACCCCGGCCGGCCAGGTGGCCGTGGTGATCGGCGGCGGATCGGGCCACTACCCGGCCTTCTCCGGCCTCGTCGGCCGCGGCCTGGCGCACGGCGCGGCCGTCGGCAACGTCTTCGCCTCGCCCTCCGCCCAGCAGATCCGCTCCGTGGCGCGGGCGGCGCACGGCGGCGCCGGAGTCCTGCTGATGTACGGCAACTACGCCGGTGACGTCCTGCACTTCGGACAGGCCGCCGAGCGGCTGGCCGCCGACGGCATCGACGCCCGTACCTTCGCCGTCGCCGACGACATCTCCAGCGCGGGTCCGGGCGAGTCCGCCAAACGGCGCGGCATCGCCGGTGACCTTCCCGTCTTCAAGGCCGCCGCCGCGGCGGCCGAGCAGGGCCGTCCCCTGGACGAGGTGCTGCGCGCCGCCGGCCGGGCGGGCGCCCGCACCCGGTCCTTCGGCATCGCCTTCTCCGGCTGCACCCTGCCCGGCGCCGACCACCCCCTGTTCACCGTCCCCGAGGCCCGCATGGCCGTCGGCCTCGGCATCCACGGGGAGCCCGGCATCGGCGAGGAGGACCTGCCCACCGCCGACGAGGCGGCCCGGCTCCTGGTCGGGACACTGCTGAAGGAACTCCCCGAGGACGTCCCCGGCCCGGCGGGACAGCGCGCCGCCGTCGTCCTCAACGGGCTCGGCTCGGTCAAGTACGAGGAACTGTTCGTCGTCTACCGCAAGGTCGCGGCCCTCCTCGACGAGGCGGGCGTCGAGATCGTCGACCCCGAGGTCGGCGAACTCGTCACCAGCTTCGACATGGCCGGTGTCTCCCTCACCCTGACCTGGCTGGACGAGGGCCTGGAGGAGCTGTGGCGGGCCCCCGCCGACACGCCCGCCTACCGCAAGGGCGCCCTCGACGCCGTCGAGCCGGACAGCGCCGTACTGCCGGAGACCGCCGTAGCCCCGGAGAACGCCCTGCTTCAGGACACCGCCGTACCCCCGGACACCGCCGTCCCCCCGGCCTCCGATGCCTCCCGGCACGCCGCCCGCGCCGTCCTGGCCGCGCTGGACGCGGTGGCCGGCGTGGTGGAGGCGCACGCCGACGAACTCGGCCGCATCGACGCCGTCGCCGGCGACGGCGACCACGGCATCGGCATGCTGCGCGGCTCCACCGCCGCCCGCGAGGCCGCCGCCGACGCCCACGAGCGGGGCGCGGGCGCCGGCACCGTCCTGACCCGGGCCGCCGACGCCTGGGCCGACAGGGCGGGCGGCACCTCCGGCGCCCTGTGGGGCACCGTCCTGCGCTCCCTCGGCACCGCCCTCGGCGACCAGGACACCCCGGACGCCGCCCGCGTCACCGCCGGGGTCACGGACGCCTCCGCCGCCGTACGCAGGCTCGGCGGCGCGGAAGTCGGCGACAAGACCATGGTCGACGTCCTCGTGCCCTTCGCCGACGCGCTGGCCGCCGCCACGGCCGAGGGCCTGCCCCTCGCCGAGGCATGGGACCGCGCCGCCACCGCGGCCACCGACGCGGCCGCCGCCACCGCCCGCCTGCTGCCCCGTCTGGGCCGGGCCCGCCCGCACGCCGAGAAGTCCCTCGGCACCCCCGACGCGGGCGCCCACTCCCTCGCCCTGATCACCCGCGCCGTCCACGGCGCCCTGCTCGACCACCCCCACGACCACCACTGAGGAAAGCCGAGATGACCGACAAGCTCCGCATCGTCGTCGGGTCCGACGACGCCGGTTACCAGTACAAGGAAGCCCTCAAGCAGGACCTGCAGAGCAGCGGCCTGGTCGCCGAGGTCACCGACGTGGGCGTCGACGCCGACGGCCACACCGCCTACCCCAAGGTCGCCATCGCCGCCGCCGAGCTGGTCGCCCGCGGCGACGCCGACCGCGCCCTGCTGGTGTGCGGCACCGGCCTCGGCGTCGCCATCGCCGCCAACAAGGTCAAGGGCATCCGCGCCGTCACCGCGCACGACTCCTTCTCCGTCGAGCGGGCGGTCCTCTCCAACAACGCGCAGATCCTGACCTTCGGGCAGCGCGTCGTCGGCCTCGAACTCGCCCGCCGCCTGGCTGCCGAATGGCTCACCTACCGCTTCGACGAAACCTCGGCGTCGGCCGCCAAGGTCCAGCTGATGTGCGACTACGAGACCGCCTCGGGCGACGGGGCGGCCGCCTGATGCCCGCCCCCGCGCCGTCCCCCGTACTGCTGGGGGTGAGCCTGAAGATGTACTTCGGCCATCACCAGACGCTGAACTGGGCCCGTAGGATCGCCGACCTCGCCGAGCGGCACCCCGCCGTCACCTCCGGCGCCGCCCGCCTCTTCGTGCTCCCCGCCTTCCCCGCCCTCGTCCCCGCCACCGGCATCCTCGCCTCCTACGGCGTCGCCCTCGGCGCCCAGGACATCGCGACCGAGGACAGCGGCCCCTACACCGGCGAGGTCGGCGGCCCCGTGCTCAAGGAGATCGGCTGCCGCTACGCCGAGGTCGGCCACGCCGAACGCCGCCGCCTCTACGGCGAGGGCGACACGGTCGTCGCCGCCAAGACCGCCGCCGCCCTGCGCAACGGCCTCACCCCCGTCCTGTGCGTCGGCGAACGCGACGCGGCCGACCCGGCCGACGCGGCGGCCCGCACGGTCGCCGAGACGGAACGCCTGCTGCACGGCCTGGACGGCGCGGTCGTCCTCGCCTACGAACCCCAGTGGGCCATCGGCGCCCCCGAGCCCGCCTCCGCCGAGCACATCGCGACCGTCTGCACCGCCCTGCGCGACTGGCTCGACACCCGCCCGCGGCACGCCGGTTCCACCGTCATCTACGGCGGCAGCGCGGGCCCCGGACTGCTGACCCGCCTGTCCGGCACCGCCGAGGGTCTGTTCCTCGGCCGCTTCGCCCACGACCCGGCGAACGTCGAGGCCGTCCTCGACGAGATCCGCTCACCGGCCCCGGCGGCGGTGGCGTGATGGCGTACGGCATCAGCACCTACGCCTACTTCTGGCGCCACTCCACCCTCGCACCCGAACCGATGACGCTGCCCGCGATGCTCCGCGACACGGCGGAACTCGGCGGCCGGGTCTTCCAGATCTGCGACTACGCGCCCGTCGAGACCTACGACCGCGCACGGCTCGCCGACCTCCGCGCCACCGCCGACGACCTCGGCCTGACCCTGGAACTCGGCACCCGAGGCATCCGCCCCGGCCACCTGCTCAAGTACCTCGACATGGCGGGCGAACTGGGGGTCACCCTGGTCCGCTCCATGCTGAACACCGCCGACCACCGGCCGGACACCGCCGAGGCGGTCGCCCTGCTGAAGGAAGCGGTGCCCCGCTACGCCGACGCGGGCGTGACCCTCGGTCTGGAGACCTACGAGCAGGTCGCCACCGACGACCTGGTGAGCGTCGTACGCGCCGTCGACAGCCCGAATCTCGGCATCGTCCTGGACCCGGGCAACAGCGTCGCCCGGCTGGAACGCCCCGCCGACGTCGTGGCCGCCACCGCGCCGTACGTGGTCAACATCCACGTCAAGGACTTCGCCTTCACCCGCCGCGACGGCTGGGTCGGCTTCACCTACGCCGGCTGCCCGCTCGGCGAGGGCCTCCTGGACCACGCCGGCATGGTCGCCGCCGTACGCCCCGGGGAGCGCGGCATCAACCAGATCGTGGAGCACTGGCTCCCGTGGCAGGACGGGGGCTACGACGCCACCGCCCGGCTCGAACACCAGTGGACGCAGCACAGCATCAACACCCTCCTGAGGAGCGAGTAATGGCCACCGAGAACCACACCCGGGCCGACGTCCCGACCGTCGCCGTCATCGGGGCCGCCGGCAAGATGGGCCGGCGCGTCTCCGACAACCTGGTCGAGAGCGACTTCCGGGTGCTCTTCAGCGAGGCGTCGCCCCAGGGCCAGGAGCTGATCCGCGACCTCGGCCGCGAACTGACCGAGTCGGCCGACGCCGTCGCCGAGGCCGACGTCGTCATCCTCGCCGTGCCCGACGTGGTCCTCGGCACGGTCTCCGGGGAACTCGTGCCGTTGATGAAGCCCGGCACCGTCGTCCTCACCCTCGACCCGGCCGCCGCCTACGCCGGCCTGCTGCACGCCCGCGAGGACGTCCACTACGCCTGCGCCCACCCCTGCCACCCCTCGGTGTTCCTGGAGCGGACCACCAAGGAGGAGTGGCAGGACACCTTCGGCGGCATCGCCGCGCCCCAGGAGGTCGTCGCCGCCTACGAGGGCGGGGACGAGGCCAAGCGGCAGCTCGCCGACGCCGTCGTCCGGGTCATGTACGCCCCGGTCGTCGACGTCCACTGGGTCACCGTCAAGCAGCTCGCCGTACTGGAGCCGACCCTCGTGGAGACCATCGCCTGCATGGTCGGCGCCCTGCTGACCGAGGCGCTGCACGAGACCGTCCACACGGTCGGGGTCCCGGAGAAGGCCGCCCGCGCCATGCTGCTCGGCCACACCCAGGTCGCGCTGGCGAACACCCTGAAGGGCTCCAACCCCTTCTCGGACGCCTGCCTGATCGCCATGGACTACGGCCGTGAGTCCATCGTCCGCGAGGACTGGAAGAAGGTCTTCGACGACGAGGAGCTGGACAAGGTCATCACCCGCATGCTGAAGATCAAGGAGATCCGCCGCTAGGACGTCCGCCGGGACGTGCGCGGGCCCGCCTGTCTACGCCCGCGAGTCGAACGCCGGTGTGACGTCGAGCAGTTCGGACAGGTCGGCGCCCACCGCGATCTCGCGGGGAGCGGCGCCGCGGCGGAAGAGACGGGCGTCGCGCGCGCCGCCGAGGGTCGCGCGCCCGCCGTCGACGCGCAGCCAGGAGCCCTCCCGCAGGCCGAGCACGGGCACGTCGTTCTCCTCCAGGAACTCCGTCAGCCGTTCCTCGCGGGTCTCGCCCTTGTGCGTGGACGCCGGGTCCGGGTCGAGATAGTGCGGGTTGATCTGGAACGGGACCAGGCCGAGCGCCTCGAAGGAGGGCGGCTCGACGATCGGCATGTCGTTGGAGGTGCGCAGGGACGGCGCCGCCATGTTGGTGCCGGCGCTGGCCCCCATGTACGGCAGTCCCGCGCCCACGGCCTTGATCAGCGCCTCCCGCAGTCCCGTGCGGTACAGCGCGGCGAGCAGCCGGAAGGAGTTGCCGCCGCCGATGAACACGGCGTCGGCCTCACCGAGCCGAGCGAGCGGGTCGCCGCCCTCGTGCACGCCCCGCACGTCGATCCCCGCCCCGGCGAGCGCGCCGCGCACCTGCGCGGTGTAGCCGTCGTGGTCGGCGAGGGCGTACGGCACGAAGACCAGCCGCGCGCCCGCGGGCAGGAAGCCGGTCACGGTGTCCATGGCGTGTTCCAGGTAACCGCGGCCGTGCTGGGTGGAGTTGGACAGGAGCAGGAGATTCACGGGGTGGTCCTCGTCGACGGGGGTGGATCCGTGGTGTGGGTCAGGTGGTGCGGGGTGAGCGCGGGCGCCGGTGGTGCTGGGGCGGATGCGTCAGGCGCTGCTCCAGCAGCCGGGCGGCCCGGCGCAGCACCTCCAGGCGGTCCTCGGGCCCTTCGGGGAAGCGCTCCTTGGCGGCGCCGAGACTGAGGCTGCCGTAGGGCTCCGAGCCGAGGAACACGGGCATGGCGACGGTGCCGATGCCGGCGTCGTACTCGCCGGTCGTCCAGGCGTAGCCCTGCGCGCGGACCCGGCGGAACTCGCGTTCCAGCTGGTCGGCGTCGGTGACGGTGCGCTCGGTGAAGCGGGCCATGGGGCGCCCTCGGAAGAGCCGGTGGCGCTGGTCGTCGGGCAGGAAGGCGTAGAAAGACTTGCTGGTGGCGCCGGCGTGCGCCGGGTACAGCTCACCGACCAGCGGGTAGTAGCGCAGCGGCCCCTCCTCGCCCTCGACGGCCGCGACGCAGCGCATGTGGAAGTTGTCGGGCAGGCAGAAGAGCACCGTGTCGCCGGTCGCCGCCCGCAGTTCCTGGAGGACGGGCTCCGCGAGCAGCTCCAGGGAGCCCGAGCGCTCCCAGAGACGGCCCAGGCGCAGGGCGGCCGGACCGATGCGGTAGCGGCGGGTCGCCGGGTCGGAGACCAGGAAGCCACGGCCCGCGAGGGTGGACAGCAGGCGCTGGGCGACCGAGGTGTCCCAGCCGAACTCGGCGGCGATCTCGGTGACACCCCAGTCCGGCCGGGTGCGCTCGAAGGCCAGCAGCACCAGCAGGGCACGGTCGACGGTCTGAAGAGCCCCGGCCGGGGTCTTCCGGTCCGCGGGCTGTACCGGCGGGTCGGCCACGGTGACTCCTCTCCATCTCGCCATTCAGACTCGTATTGCAGATAACGGGAAACAGTTGCGGAGAACGTTAATCGATCCCGAACCTTCTGTCAGCACCGCTCCCGGTGCGGATCAGGAGAACTGCCCATGTTGAAGTACGTCCTGGACCTCGTGGATCTGCTGGACGATCCCGACGTCGACGGCAAGCGCGTCGCCGCCCACCTCGACTCCGTGGCGGGGCCCGAGGGCTCCGGCGCCGAGGTCACCACCGTCACCGGCGAGCGCGGCTCGACGGACTTCGTGCTCGTGCGGATCCCCGGCCGGGACGGCCGCACCCGCGGCGGCCGGGCGCGCACCCTGGGCGTGGTGGGGCGGCTCGGCGGCATCGGGGCCCGCCCGGAGATGACCGGCCTGGTCTCCGACGCCGACGGCGCGGTCGCCGCGCTCGCCACCGCCGCCAAGCTCCTCGACATGCGCCGCCGCGGCGACGTGCTCGACGGTGACGTGATCATCGCCACGCACATCTGCCCGAACGCCCCGACGGCACCGCACGACCCGGTGCCCTTCATGGACTCGCCCGTCGACATCGCGACCATGAACCGGCACGAGGTCACCGGCGAGATGGAGGCCGTGCTCTCCGTCGACACCACCAAGGGCAACCGGATCATCAACCACAAGGGCCTCGCCCTGTCGCCCACCGTCAAGGAGGGCTGGGTGCTCAAGGTCAGCGAACAGCTCGGGGAGCTGCTGGCCGTGGTGACCGGTGAGCCGTTGGTCACGTACCCGGTGACCACCCAGGACATCACCCCGTACGGTAACGGTGTACACCACATCAATTCGATTCTTCAGCCGGCCACGGCGACGGCCGCTCCGGTCGTCGGCCTCGCGATCACCTCCGCGGCGGCCGTGCCCGGCTGCCAGACGGGCGCCAGCCACGAGACGGACATCGCGGCGGCGGCCCGGTTCGCCGTCGAGACCGCGAAGTCCTACGGCGGCGGACGGATCGACTTCCACGACGACCAGGAGTTCGACGCGCTCGTGTCCCGTTACGGCTCGCTGACCCGGCTGCAGACCCTCGGCCGCGAACCCGGGGGGTCGTGATCATGGCCGCGCACAAGAACACCGGCACCGCGCCCGAGGCGGGCGCCACCCGCGCCGTCGGCAGCGACGACTACGCCCTGTCCCGCGTCCCGCGCGACAAGCGGCTCGGCTTCTGGACGATGCTGCTCCAGTGGCTCGCGCAGTCGGGCTCCATCTCGCAGTTCACCCTCGGCGCCACCATCGGCGTCGGCATGACCTTCGGCGACGCCTTCCTCGCGTTCACCCTCGGCGCGGTGATCCTCGAAGTCGTCATCTTCGCGATCGGCCTGGCAGGCATGCGCGAGGGCCTGGCCACCCCGCTGCTCACCCGCTGGGCCGGCTTCGGCCGCAACGGCTCGGCCCTGGTCAGCCTGGTCATCTCGGTCAGCCTCGTGGGCTGGTTCGGCGTACAGAACACGATCTTCGGCGACAGCGTCTCCGCGCTGGTCGGCGGTCCCTCCTGGCTGTGGTGCGTGGCCGCCGGGGTCGGCATCACCGTCCTGGTGATCTTCGGCTTCAAGTACATGGCCGTCTTCGCGAAGATCGTCACCCCGCTGTTCTTCGCGATGGTCGCCTGGTCGGTGACCGACGCGCTGAGCGACCACTCGCTCTCCGAGCTGATCAACTCCCCGGCGCCCGGCGAGACCATCCCGCTCGCCGTCGCGGCCACCGCCATCGCGGGCGGCTTCATGACCGGCGCGATCGTCTCCCCGGAGATGACCCGCTACAACCGCAAGGGCAGCCACGTCTTCCTGCAGAGCGCCTCGTCGATGATCCTCTCCGAGTACATCGTCGGCCTGACCGGCGTACTGCTCGGCCACATGGTCGGCAGCGGCCAGGTCTCCCAGATCGTGCTCTCCACCTCCGGCGTCTTCGGCGTGCTCGTCGTCCTGATGTCCACCGCGAAGATCAACGACTGGAACCTGTACGGCTCCTCGCTCGGCGTCGTCAACTTCTTCCAGGTCGTCTTCGGCAGGCGCCTGCACCGGGGCGCGGTCACCATCGCCCTCGGCATCGCCGGCACCCTGCTCTCCGCCGTCGGCATCATGACCCACTTCACCGACTTCCTGTCCGTACTGGGCGTCGCCATCCCGCCGGTGGGCGGCATCATCGTCGCCGAGTACTGGGTGGTGCGCCGCATGCGGGCACCCCTGGACGCCACCCGCGAGGCCGGGACCCTGCCCGCCACCTCGCCGACCTGGGTGCCGATGTCCCTGGTCATCTGGGCGGTCGCCTTCTGCGTCGGCAAGTTCTACGACGGCGGCATCCCCGCGCTGAACTCGCTGCTGACGGCGTTCGTCCTCTACTGCGTCCTCGGTCTGGCCGGCTGGATCAGGACATACGGCACCACCGCCCTCGACGACACCACCGAACCCACCCCGGCCGCCTCCGGCACGGCCCCCGTAGGAGCACCGTGAGCACCACCGCCCCCGCCCTCGTCCCGGCCTCCGAGGAGGCACAGCGGGAAGTCGTCGAACTGTGCGCGGAGCTGATCCGCTTCGACACCTCCAATCCCACCAGCGACGAGCGCGCCTGCGCCGACCGGGTCGTCGAACTGCTCGCCGAGGCCGGCATCGCCTCCGAGCTGGTGGAGAGTGCCCCCGGCCGCGCCAACGTCGTCGCCCGCATCCCGGGCGCCGACCCGGCGCGCGGCGCCCTGCTGGTCCACGGCCACCTGGACGTCGTACCCGCCGACCCGGCCGAATGGCAGGTGCCGCCGTTCTCCGGGGAGATCCGCGACGGCTACCTGTGGGGCCGCGGCGCCATCGACATGAAGGACACGGTGGCCGTGATGCTGGCCACCGCCCGCCACTTCGCCCGCACCGGCACCCGGCCCGCCCGCGAGATCGTTCTCGCCTTCCTCGCCGACGAGGAGGCGGGCGGCAGGTTCGGCGCCCACTGGCTGGTCGAGCACCGCCCCGACCTGTTCGCCGGAGTGACCGAGGCGATCGGCGAGGGCGGCGGATTCAGCTACGCCCTGGACGACACCCGGCGCCTCTACCCGATCGAGAACGCCCAGCGCGGCATGGCCTGGATGGAGCTGACGGCCAACGGCCGCGCCGGTCACGGCTCCTCCCCGAACGACGAGAACGCCGTCACCGACCTCGCGGAGTCCCTGACCCGCATCGGCCGGCACACGTTCCCCGTCCGGCTGATCGAGCCGGTGCGCGCCCTGCTCGCCGAGGCCGCACGCCTCCAGGGCATCGACCTCGACCTCGACGCCGAGGACCTGGACGCCGAGCTGGCCAAGCTGGGTCACGTGGCCGACTTCATGCAGGTCGTGCTCCGCAACTCGGCCAACCCCACCATGTTCACGGCCGGGTACCAGACCAACGTCATCCCGGGCCGGGCCACGGCCCGCGTCGACGGCCGCTTCCTGCCGGGCCACGAACAGGAACTGGTCGACGCGATCGACGCGCTGCTCCTGCCCTCGGTGTCCCGTCAGTGGGTCAACCACGACATCGCGATGGAGACCTCCTTCGACGGCCCCCTGGTCGATGCCATGTGCGCCGCCGTGCGCGCCGAGGACCCCGAGGGCCACCCGGTGCCGTACTGCAACCCGGGCGGAACCGACGCGAAGGCGTTCACCAAGCTGGACATCGGCTGCTTCGGCTTCAAGGGCCTCAAGCTGCCCCACGGCCTCGACTACGGCCGCCTGTTCCACGGCGTGGACGAGCGGGTACCGCTGGAGGGGCTGCGGTTCGGCGTGCGGGTGATGACACGGTTGTGGCAGGAGTGCTGACACACTTCTGGGCGTGTCATCAGCCCACCCCCAGGAGGACCCCGTGCAGACCGAACGGCCGCCGGCCCGGTTCGCCCGCCACCAGCAGCGGTTCGACAAGCTCTTCGCGGAGTACTTCGACAAGCTGGGCGAGGTGCTGGACGCCCCGTCGTTCAGCCGTTTCACCCCGGAGTGTCTGGAGCTGTTGCGCGACCTGTCCCTGCGCGGTGGCAAGCGGATGCGGGTGGTGCTGCTGCACGAGGCCGCCCGGCTGGTGACCGACGAGCCCGTCGCAGGGCTGGATGCCGCCGCGCTGAGTGTCGAACTGCTCCAGACCCACGGCCTGGTGCACGACGACCTCATCGACGACAGCGCCACCCGCCGGGGCGGCCCCACCACCTACTACGCCTACCGCGAGAGGTTTCCGGGACACCCGCGGGCGGCGCTCGGCCTGACGGTGCTCGCCGGTGACCTCGCGCTCGCCCTCTCGCTGCGCGCGCTCCTGGACGCCAGGCTGCCGGTCGAGACGCGTCAGGCGATGGTCGAGGTGCAGACGCGGGCCGCGGCCGACACCTTCGTGGGCCAGATCGTCGACCTGGAACGCGACTTCACCGCCACCGTCCCGGACGACGAGGTGCTGCACGAGGTCGCCGACCACAAGTCGGCCCGCTACTCGGTGCTCGCACCGATGCGTCTCGGGCTCCTCTCGGCAGGCACACAACCGGGCGCCCACGACGACGAGTTGCGGCGGTACGCGCGGCTGGTCGGCATCTGCGGGCAGATGCGTGACGACTACCTGGACCTGTTCGGCGACGCGGCCACGATGGGCAAGCCGACGGGGACGGACATCCGCGAGGGAAGGCGCAGTTACGCCGTCGTCCGGCTCCTGTCCGCCGTGACCGGCGCCGAGCGCGCGACGGTGGAGGCGGCCCTCGGCGACCCCTCCTGCGGCCCCGGCACCATCGCCGAGATCCGTGGAATCGGCGAACGGCACGGCGTGGACGCCCTGATGCGGGCGGACATGCGGCGGTACGCGGAGGAGGCCCGGATAGTCGCGGAGGGCTGGCGGTCACGGTGGCGGGCCGAGGCGGTCGACTTCTTCGCGGGGCTGCCGTCGTGGAGCGTCGAGCGGGCCGGCTGACCGGCCCGGTCACCTCGCCCGTGAGTGCGCCGTTCACCCGGGGGCGGATGCCGGTCCGCGGGCCGTTGTCAGTGGCCGCCCCTACTGTTCAGGCAGTGGGACCCGCGGAACGGGCCGCGGGACCGGCCGGGGAGAGGTCTGCCATGTCGAAGACGTACCTGGAGCTGTCACAGGACGACGGGAGCGCGCACAAGTTCTACGAAGTCACCGTCCAGGGACAGGTCGTGTCGGTGCGCTACGGCAGGATCGGCGCCGCCGGACAGACCCAGACGTCGACCTTCCCCACCACCCAGAAGGCCGCGGCCGCCGCCGCCAAGAAGATAGGCGAGAAGGTCCGCAAGGGATACGCCCCGGCCGTCCAGGGGCAGCGCGCACCACGCGCCGTCACCCGCCGGCAGGTGGCCTCCGCGCCCTCCACGGCCCGCGCGGTCGCGCCGGTCCTGTGGCGCTTCCGCACCGGCTCCGCGGCGTTCGGCATCCACATCGACGAGGAGCGCTGCTGGGTGGGCAACCAGTCGGGTGACGTCTACACGCTCGCGCACGGCGGCGAGGTCCTCGCCCACTACCAACTGCCGGACGGCGTCAAGTGCCTGGTCGCCGACGACTTCTGGATCTACGCCGGCTGCGACGACGGCCGGGTGTACGACCTGTCGTCCAAACTCCCCTTCGCCGCCTACGACATCGCCGCCGACGTCGACATCTTCTGGCTCGACATCCACGAGGGCGTGCTGAACGTCGCGGACCGCGCCGGCCGTCTCACCGTCATCGACCACGAGGACGAACACCAGTGGGCGCGCGGCGGACGCGGTGAGCACGCCTGGATGGTGCGCGCCGACGACCGGGCCGTCTACCACGGGCACAACCGCGGTGTGACCGCCCACGCCCCGGACGGCGGCACCGAGTTGTGGCACACGCCCACCCAGGGAGCCGTGCTGTTCGGCTGGCAGGAGGACGACGCGGTGTACGCGGGAACGGCGCGCCACACGGTCCAGCGGCTGTCGAAGGCGACCGGCACCATCGAGGCGACCTACCGCTGCGACAGCCCGGTGTACTCCTGCGCCACCTCGCCCGGCGGCCGGTACGTGTTCGCGGGCGACTCCGCCTCCTCGGTCTACTGCTTCGACCGGGACGGCACGCGGCTGTGGAAGCTGGGCACGGGCGGCGGCTCCGCGCTGTCCATGCAGTACCGCGACGAGCGGCTGTTCCTGGTCACCACGGACGGCTCCCTGGTGTGCGTGGACGCGAGCGAGGCCGCGGTCGGGGCGGCGCAGCAGGGCTCGGTGCCCGTGGCCCGCGACGTCAAGCTCGCCGCCACCCTGCCGACGTACGCGCCCGCCACCGCGGCCGGCGCCGTGACGACCGTCGCCGTGGCGCCCGCCGGCTCCGTCGTCGTGGAGTGCGTCCAGGAGAGCGGCCGGACCCGCATCCACGTGGTGTCGGAGGGGTACGACCGGTCCTGGAACGTCCAGTTCCCGAGGGCGATACGGGAGCCCGGCGCGCGGTACGTGGTCGACGCGCTGCACGCCGCGTCGGGCGGTTTCTACCGGGTGCGCGGGGACATCAGGCGCCTGCAGTGACCGGGCGGCGGCGTCAGGCTATGGACGCCGCTATGACGGCGGAGACCGCGACGTTGCAGGACGCCGTCACCCACACCGCCGGGTGCGGCTCCTGCTCGACCAGCGTCGCGCCCAGCCGCCCCGGGGTGATCAGGTCGACCACCAGGAAGGCCACGGCCATCATGACGAGCCCCAGCAGCCCGAAGACCGCCGTCGACACCAGGCCCTTGCCGAAGTCCTCGTACGTCGTCCAGATGGAGGTGAAGACGATGCCGCCGATGCCGAGCAGCGCGGAGCTGAGCACCAGGGCGGCGTTGCGGTTGCGCTGCTCCCAGATCTGCCGGCCGAGCTTGCCGGGGGTCAGCAGGTCGACGAGGACGATCCCGAGAACCAGAAGGATCAGACCCAGGCCGCCGTAGGCGGCGGCCCGGCCGAGTCCGTTGACGATGTCGCTCATGGGGTAGCCGGCTCCGTTGGGTGAGGGATCGCGAATGATCGTGGTCAAGGCGATGCAAAATGTAGCGCACCCGTTCGGAGCGTCAGGAGGCGGTCCGCAGCGCGCGGTTGCGGCGCACCGAGGACCAGAAGGAGGCGCCGATCAGGACCACGCCGACCAGGCCCGTGATGATCTCGTTGATCTCGTACTGGATGGTCACCAGCAGGATGACCGACAGGGCGCCGATGGCGTAGTGCGCGCCGTGCTCCAGGTAGACGTAGTCGTCGAGGGTGCCCTGGCGGACCAGGTAGACGGTCAGCGATCGGACGTACATGGCGCCGATGCCGAGGCCGAGGGCCATCAGCACGATGTCGTTGGTGATGGCGAAGGCGCCGATGACACCGTCGAACGAGAACGACGCGTCCAGGACCTCCAGGTAGAGGAACATGAAGAACGCGGCCTTGCCGGCCAGCTTGACCGGCGAACCGGAGCCTCCCCCACGTTCCGCCTGCCGCTCCGCCTCGTGCTCACGCTCCTCCTCGGCCTCCAGTTTCTCCTCGAAGAAGCCGGAGAGACCGCCGACGACCATGTAGGTGATCAGACCGCCGACACCGGCCAGCAGGACGGTCTCCGCCTTGTCGGCGTGGATGCCGCCGTGCTGGTGGGCGTGGGCGCCGAAGGTGATCGCGGAGAGGAGCAGCACGATCAGGGCGATGCAGACCGACAGCATGTCGACCTTGCCGAGCTTGGCCAGCGGGCGCTCCAGCAGGCCGAGCCACTTGATGTCCCGGTCCTCGAAAATGAAGTCGAGGAAGATCATCAGGAGGAACATGCCACCGAAGGCGGCGATCGACGGATGCGCGTCCGTCACCAGTTCCTGATAGCGCTCCTTGTCGGTGAGCGCGAGATGGACCGCGCTCCAGGGACTCAGCCGCGCGCTGATCGCCACGATCACCACCGGGAAGACCAGCCGCATCCCGAACACGGCGATCACGATGCCCACGGTGAGGAAGATCTTCTGCCAGAAGGCGTTCATCTTCTTCAGGATCCCGGCGTTGATCACCGCGTTGTCGAAGGACAGCGAGACCTCAAGGACGGAGAGGATCGCCACGATGCCGAGAGCGGTCCAGCCGTCGTAGAGCACGCCCACGGCCAGGCCGAGGGCGGTGACGGCGAAAGCCCAGCGGAACGTCTTCAGAAGCACCGGCCACTCATTCCTGTCGTCACGTGCGGGTGCGGCATCCCATGCCAGTGCCCGCCACGCAGGTTGTCTACCACGATCATCCGGCCCCACCCGGACAGGCTGTCCTGGACGACCACCAAGAATGGAATCGTTCGTTTCCTTGAGTCATTCGTGTTCCAGGGAGTAGGTTCGCGGCCATGACGGCATCCCGGCACCCCCGGAACCAGACCACCGCCGCCGAGCTGCGCGCGGTGGGCCTGCGGGTGACGGCCGCCCGCGTCGCGCTGCTGGAGACGGTCCGGGAGGGCGACCACCTCGACGCCGAGGCGGTCGCGTCCGGGGTGCGCCGACGCGTAGGGCAGGTATCCCTCCAGGCCGTGTACGAGGCCCTGCACGCGCTCACCGCGGCCCGGCTCGTGCGACGTATCGAGCCGCCCGGCAGCCCGGCACGGTTCGAGGGACGGGTCGGCGACAACCACCACCACGTCCTGTGCCGGTCCTGCGGAGCCCTCGCCGACGTCGACTGCGCCGTCGGCGACGCGCCCTGCCTGACCGCCTCCGACGACCACGGCTTCGCGATAGACGAGGCCGAGGTCATCTACCGGGGCCTGTGCCCCGACTGCTCCACCCCCGGCAGTTCCCCAGCACCTTGATCCGCCCCGTTCGGAAGGATTTCCCTCCCATGTCCGAGAACCACGACGCCATCGTGACCGACGCGAAAACCGAGGAGACGGGTGGCTGCCCGGTCGCCCACGGACGCGCCCCGCACCCCACGCAGGGAGGCGGCAACCGACAGTGGTGGCCGGAGCGGCTCAACCTGAAGATCCTCGCCAAGAACCCCGCCGTGGCCAACCCGCTCGGTGAGGAGTTCGACTACGCCGAGGCGTTCGGCAACCTCGACCTGCCGGCCGTGAAACGGGACATCGCCGAGGTGCTGACCACCTCGCAGGACTGGTGGCCCGCCGACTTCGGCCACTACGGCCCCCTGATGATCCGGATGGCCTGGCACAGCGCGGGCACCTACCGCATCAGCGACGGCCGCGGCGGCGCCGGCGCCGGCCAGCAGCGCTTCGCGCCGCTCAACAGCTGGCCGGACAACGGCAACCTCGACAAGGCCCGCCGCCTGCTGTGGCCGGTCAAGAAGAAGTACGGCCAGAGCATCTCCTGGGCCGACCTGCTGGTCCTCACCGGCAACGTCGCCCTGGAGCAGATGGGCTTCGAGACCTTCGGCTTCGCCGGCGGCCGCGCCGACGTATGGGAGGCCGAGGAGGACGTCTACTGGGGCCCCGAGACCACCTGGCTCGACGACCGCCGCTACACCGGCGACCGCGAGCTGGAGAACCCGCTCGGCGCCGTCCAGATGGGCCTGATCTACGTCAACCCGGAGGGCCCCAACGGCAACCCGGACCCGATCGCCGCCGCCCGCGACATCCGCGAGACGTTCCGCCGCATGGCGATGAACGACGAGGAGACCGTCGCGCTGATCGCCGGCGGCCACACCTTCGGCAAGACCCACGGCGCCGGCCCGGCGGACGCCGTCGGCGACGACCCCGAGGCCGCCTCCATGGAGCAGCAGGGCCTGGGCTGGCGGAGCACCCACGGCACGGGCAAGGGCGGGGACGCCATCACCTCCGGCCTGGAGGTCACCTGGACCACGACCCCCACCCAGTGGAGCAACGGGTTCTTCAAGAACCTCTTCGAGTACGAGTACGAGCTGGAGCAGAGCCCGGCCGGCGCCAACCAGTGGGTGGCGAAGGACGCCCCGGAGATCGTTCCGGACGCGCACGACTCGTCGAAGAAGCACCGCCCGAAGATGCTCACCACCGACCTGTCGCTGCGCCTCGACCCGGTCTACGAGCCCATCTCCCGCCGGTTCTACGAGAACCCGGAGGACTTCGCGGACGCCTTCGCCCGCGCCTGGTACAAGCTGACCCACCGCGACATGGGCCCGAAGTCCCTGTACCTCGGCCCGGAGGTCCCGCAGGAGACCCTGCTGTGGCAGGACCCGCTGCCGGAGCCCGAGGGTGAGGCCATCGGCGCCGAGGACGTCGCGACGCTCAAGACCAAGCTCCTCGAGTCCGGTCTGTCCGTCGCGCAGCTGGTGTCCACCGCGTGGGCCTCGGCGTCCACCTTCCGCGGCAGCGACAAGCGCGGCGGTGCCAACGGCGCCCGCATCCGCCTGCAGCCGCAGCGCGGCTGGGAGGTCAACGAGCCCGACGAGCTGGCGCAGGTGCTGCGGGTCCTGGAGGGCGTCCAGCAGGAGTTCAACTCCGGCGCCAAGAAGGTCTCCATCGCCGACCTGATCGTCCTCGGCGGCTCCGCCGCCGTCGAGAAGGCCGCCAAGGAAGCCGGCTTCCAGGTGGAGGTCCCGTTCACCACGGGCCGCGTGGACGCGACGGAGGAGCACACCGACGCCGAGTCGTTCGAGGCGCTGGAGCCGACCGCCGACGGGTTCCGCAACTACCACGGCAAGGGCAACCGCCTGCCGGCCGAGTTCCTGCTGCTCGACCGGGCGAACCTGCTCACCCTGAGCGCTCCCGAGACGACCGTCCTGGTCGGCGGCCTGCGGGTGCTGGGCGCGGGCCACCAGCAGTCCCAGCTCGGTGCCCTCACCCGGACGCCCGGCGTGCTGACCAACGACTTCTTCGTCAACCTGCTCGACCTGGGCACCACGTGGAAGTCGACGTCCGAGGACCAGACCACGTTCGAGGGCCGCGACGCCGACACGGGCGAGGTCAAGTGGGCGGGCAGCCGCGCCGACCTGGTCTTCGGCTCGAACTCCGAGCTGCGGGCGCTCGCCGAGGTCTACGCGAGCGACGACGCGAAGGAGAAGTTCGTGCACGACTTCGTCGCCGCCTGGGTCAAGGTCATGAACCTCGACCGCTTCGACCTGGCCTGATCCACCGACGTGGGGGGGGGCCGGGCGAACCGGGGGGGGCGGGACGGTGGGTAAATCGGGGGGCGCGACGGGGGGCG
>NZ_JBHXNW010000012.1:105437-113474 GCF_042717365.1 Streptomyces sp. NPDC058534 | reverse complement strand
CGCCCGTAAGGCCGCGGCGGGGGTCACTGTCAACTCCACCTCTCGCCTTCCCCGGGCCCCCGCGCCCGCCGGGCGGGCCGCCGCCGCCCCGCGGGGCCGGCCCGGACGGGTGCGAAAAGCGGTGGCCGCACGGGGCGCACGATGCTGGGATGGCGTGATGCTCAGTGATGTGCCGGTGGTCGTGGACCGGGGGCGGTATCAGGATGCCGTCACGCCCTGGGACGAGCGGTCCTGGCGGGCCGATGCCCTCGCCTGGACGGCGGGCGCGCTGGCCGGGCGGGGCCTCCGGCCGGCGGGGGAGTGGCGGGTGCGGTTGCGCCCGTGGTCCGTCCTGGTACGCGTGCCCGTCGAGGGCGGCGCGGCGGTCTGGTTCAAGGCCAACCCGGAGGCCGGCGCCTTCGAGGGGGCGCTGACCGAGGCACTGGCCCGCTGGGTTCCCGGGCACGTACTGGAGCCGCTGGCCGTGGACACCCGCCGCGGCTGGTCGCTGCTCCCCGACGGAGGGCCGCTCTTCCGGGACGTCCTCGCACGGGGGACGACCGGCCCCGGCGCGTGGGAAGAACTGGTGCGCCAGTACGCGGCCGTGCAGCACGCCCTCACCCCGCACGCCCCGGAGATCACGCGGCTGGGTGTCCCCGGCGTTCCCGTCACCACCCTGCCCGGCGTCTTCGACCGGATCGACGACACCCCGCTGGAGCCGCACGAACGCGAGCGCCTGCGGGAGCTGCGCCCCCGCCTGCCGGACTGGTGCGCGGAACTCACGGCCCTCGGCGTCCCGGACTCCCTCGACCACGCGGACCTGCACGACGGCCAGGTGTTCCGGCCCGGGCCCGGCAGGTTCACGTTCTTCGACTGGGGCGACGCCATCGTCTCCCACCCCTTCGCGAGCCTGGCCGTCCCCGCCCGCCGGGCCCGCGAGCAGCACGGGCCACACGTACTGCCCCGTCTGCGCGACGCCTACCTGGAACCCTGGACCGGCGCCGGCCGGACCACGGCGGACCTGCGGCGCGCGGTGAGCCTCGCCTGGCGGCTCAGCGCCCTCGCCCGCGCGGCCGCCTACGGCAGACTGTTCCCCACCGCGTCCGGCGCCACCGGTGCTGCGACGGCCGAGGCAGGCGCACGCTGCCTGCTGGAACTGCTCGACGACCCACCCCTCTAGCCACCCCTCCAGCGGCGCCTCGCGCCCGGGACCCGGCCGTTGTCAGTGCCGGATGCGAGGCTGCCCGTCATGGATGAAGTGGAGTTCATGCGCGGCAGGGTCTACGGCGCCGACCACGACAGCCCCGGCCCATGCGCCGGACGCGTCTACGCCCAACTGGTGGGCGGCCCGCTGGACGGCCTGCTGCTGGACGTCACGGACCTCACCGACCAGGAGCGCGGCCGGGGAGTGTCCCTGGCCACCGAGATCGGCCACTACGGCGCGGGCGGCCGCTCCGCGTACGCGCCGAGGCCGGGGGACCCACGCCGCTTCGACTGGCGCGGCGACGTGCCCTGATCCACGAACCCCCTGGTCTCCGCGACCGCCCCCGTCTCCGCGACCGCCCCCGTCTCCGCGGCCAGCGCCGCGAGCAGCCAGTCGTGCGCGGACCCGGGGGTCGGTTCCGGTCTGCCGCCCGGCGGGGTACACACCTCGGAGACCAGTTCCCAGTAGGTGTCGAGCCGCGGGTCGGCGGCGAGTTGCCCGGCCAGCCGGCGCCGGAAGCCCGGAGTGTCCCGGACCCCGTACGCACTCGTGTACGCGGCGACGAAACCGTCCAGTGCCTCGCCGGGCCGCGGTTCCCGGTCCCGGCGCAGGTGCGCACCGGCCAGCTCGTACGCCTCCGCCAGCCCCGCGTACAGCACGGCCGCACCCCGGGCCCCGGCTGCCCGGTGCGCCTCGGGCTGCGGCTGCGCGGTGCCCGGGCACGGGGCGAGCGTGAGGGCGTTGAGACGGGCGAAGGCGAGCACCTGGTCCGGGGCCGGATCGTCGGGCGGCTGCGGAACCGCCACGTCCAGGAACGCCCCGGCCGCCGGGGCCGGCATCCGCGCCGGCAGCCAGCCACGCCAGAACCGGACCAGCGGCGCCGTGCTGGGCGGCAGGGACACGGAGCCGATCAGCCGCAGCCGGCCGGCCCGTTCCCCGGGCGGACACTCCTGCACCAGCCGCAGCGCCGCCTCCCGCCAGCGCATCGCCCGCAACTCCGAGCCGAGCTCGCGCAGCCGCCCGGCGACCGCGGCCTCCAGCGTCCCGCCCCCGCCGCCCCGTCCGCCCGTCGCGTCCTCCTCGTCGAGCACCCGGCGCACCTCGGGCACGGACAGACCCAGCGCGCGCAGCGACCGGATCAACCGCAGCCGGTCGAGCGCCTCGGGGCCGTACCGCCGGTGCCCGCCCGCGCTGCGGGAGGCCTCCGGCAGCAGATCGCGATCCGAGTAGAAGCGGACGGTCTTGACGGTGACACCCGCCCGCCCGGCGAGTTCGCCGATGCCGCACAGACCGTCGTCCGACGTGACCACTTGAACCTCCCTCAAGGGGAGTTCCTACCGTACCGGCGAACGCGGGCCGGTGATCGGGCCGGTCCGCGGACGTGCGGCGTTTGGACGACGCCGTACCGGACTCCGCGACGAGGGAGCGGCCATGACCACGTTCATCCTGGTGTCGGGCATGTTCACCGGCACCCACATCTGGCAGGACACCGCCGCGCGCCTGACCGCCGCCGGCGCGCGGGCGCACACCGTCGCCCTCACCGGGATCGACGGGCCGCGCGCCGCGCCGGGCACCGGCGTCGACCTGGAGACCCACATCGCGGACGTACTCGCGGTGATCGACTCGGTGGAGACCGGGCCGGACCGGAAGGTCGTCCTGGTCGGCCACGACTACGGCATCCACCCGGCCGTCGGCGCCGCAGACCGGCGCGCGGACCGCGTCGCCCGGATCGTCCACCTCGACTCGGGCCTGCCGCGGGACGGCGTCCCGGCCCTGGCCGCCGTGCCCGACCAGTCCCTGCGCGAGCGGGCGGCAGGCCGAAGCGCGGCGAGCGGGGACGCGTACGACGACGAAGTGCTGCCGCCCCCGGCCCACGACGAATGGCCGCGCTGGGGCAGCACCGAGGGCGTCCCCGCCGCTGCCCTGGACCGGCTCACCGCCCTCGCCGCCCCGCAGCCCCTCGGCACCCTGCTCCAGCCGCTGAGGCTGACCGGCGCCGTCGACGAGGTGCCCTCCACCGGCGTGCTCTGCACCCGCAACGGCACCAGCATCGAGATGGTCCAGATGCTGGTGGGCCTCGGCGACCCCGCGCTGCGCGCCCTCACCGACCCCCGCGTGACGTTCTTCGAACTCCCCACCGGACACTGGCCGATGCTCTCCCGCCCCGCCGAACTCAGCGACGTACTGCTGCGGGCCGCGGCCGGCGAGGGACACCGGCTGACGCCCGTCGACGCCGCCGAACCGCCGGCGCACCTGCGGCCGTTCCTGCTGGACGTCCCCGAAGTCCCCCGGGAACGGCACGGCAACGTCGACCTGTACCTGCCCGACGCCGAGGAGCCGCGGCCCGCGGTGGTGTTCGTGCACGGCGGCCCGGTACCCGCCGACGCCAGGCCGACCCCGCGCGACTGGCCGGGCCTGACCGGGCACGCCCGGTACGCGGCCGGGCAAGGGGCGGTGGGCGTGCTCCTCGACCACCGCCTGCACGACCTCGGCGACTACGAGCGGGCCGCCGCCGACGTGGCCGCCGCCGTCGAACTGGTCCGCGACGACCCGAGGGTGGACGCCGACCGGATCGCGCTGTGGTTCTTCTCCGGTGGCGGTCTGATCACCGCCGACTGGCTGGACGCACCCCCGGCGTGGCTGCGCTGCCTCGCCGCCACCTACCCGGTCCTCGCCCCGCTGCCCAACTGGGGACTGTCCGGCACCCGCTTCCACCCGGCGCGGACGCTGGCGAACGCCGGAGCGCTGCCCGTCGTACTCACCCGGGTGGGACGGGAGATGCCCGAGATCGCCGCCACCGTCGAGGAGTTCCTGGCGGCGGCGAAGGACCACGGCGCGGACGTGGAGGTGGTCGACGTGCCGCACGGCCACCACGGCTTCGAGACCATCGACGACACCGACGAGGCACGCGCGGCGATCCGGCACGCCATGCGTTCGGTCCTGCGCCTCGCCTTCGGGCCGGACGCGCGAGGTCACCAATCCGCCCGCCGTCCGGCCCCGGATTACCGACGTGAGTGACGACGACAAGACCCCGCGGAATCAGCCGGCCTCAGCATGGACGCGCCTCGGACTGGGGGCGCTGAGCGGTCTGCTGGCGGGCGGCGCGGCGCTCGCCGTCGCCGAGTTGGTGGCGGTGGCGGTACGACCGCAGGCCGGTCCGGTCGTCGCGGTCGGCGGGGCCGCCATCGACCGGACGCCCGCCGCCGTCAAGGACTGGGCGATCCGCTCCTTCGGCACCAACGACAAGCTGGTCCTCCAGCTCGGCATTCTCGCCGTGCTGACGCTGTTCGCCCTGGCCCTCGGCGTGCTCGCCCTCCGCCACCGGCGGACCGGCGCCGCGGGAGTCCTCGTCTTCGGCGTCGTCGGCGCCGCCGCGGCCCTCAGCCGGCCCGACTCCACGGGCGTCACGGACGCCTTGCCCTCCGTGCTGGGGGCGGTCGCCGGCGCGCTGCTCCTGTACTTCCTCGTCGGCCGCCTGCCCGCACCGGGCCGGGACGTCCCGGACGGAGAGGGCGAGGACTGGGACCGGCGCCGCTTCGTGATCGCGGCGACCGCCGCTGCCGCCGCCTCGGCCGGGGCCGGTGTACTGGGCCGGGCCCTGACCGGCGCGGACGGCCGGGAAGCCGTCGCGTCCCGCGACAACATCACCCTCCCGCGGCCCGCCTCGGGCGCCCCCGCGGTGCCCCGCCGCGCCCAGGTACGGGTGGAGGGGGTCAGCTCCTTCTTCACCCCCAACAGCGACTTCTACCGGGTCGACACCGCCCTGGTGGTCCCCAAGGTGGACGCGACGGCCTGGCGGCTGCGCATCCACGGCAAGGGAGTCACCCGGGAGAAGACCCTGACCTTCGACGACCTGCTGCGGCGCGAGCTGATCGAGCGCGACATCACCCTCACCTGTGTGTCCAACGAGGTCGGCGGCCCGTACGTGGGCAACGCCCGCTGGATCGGCGTCCGGCTGGCCGACCTGCTCAAGGAGTGCGGCGTGCGGCCGCCGTCGGCGGGCGGTCCCGCCGATCAGCTGGTGGCCCGCTCCACGGACGGCATGACCATCGGCAGCCCGGTGGAGGACGTCATGGACGGCCGCGACGCGATGCTCGTCGTCGGGATGAACGGCCAACCGCTGCCGTTCGACCACGGGTTCCCGGTCCGCATGCTCGTGCCCGGCCTCTACGGCTATGTCTCGGCCTGCAAGTGGATCAAGGACATCGAGCTGACGACGTTCGACGACTACGACTCGTACTGGGTCAAGCGGGACTGGGCTCGTGAGGCCCCGATCAAGACACAGTCCCGGATCGACACGCCGAAGCCGTTCGGCCGGCCCAAGGCGGGCACGGTGATGGTCGCGGGCGTCGCCTGGGCCCAGCACCGCGGCATCGACAAGGTCGAGATCCGCGTCGACGACGGCCCCTGGCAGGAGGCCACCCTCGCGGCCGAGGACTCCCGCGACACCTGGCGCCAGTGGTCCTACGCCTGGAAAGCCACGAAGGGCGGCCACACCCTGACCGTGCGGGCCACCGACCGCACCGGCGAGGTACAGACCGAGAAGCGCACCAAGACCGTGCCGGACGGTGCGAGCGGGTGGCACTCCGTGGTGGTGACGGTGGACTGAGCGGGGGCGAGCCGGCCTCCCGCAGACAGCAAGCCGGCCTCCCGCAGACAGAGCGCGTCCCTCACGACCCCAGGCGCGCCGCCGTGTGGTCCAGCAGCATCTCCAGGGCGCCCGGGTAGGCGCTGTGCGGCATCCGCCGGGCCAGGAGCCGGGCCGTGGCCGCGATGTGGGGATGCGACGTCGCCGGCAGCCGTGCGTACGTGGTGCCCCACATGTCCTCGTCCGCCGTCCGGCTCTCCTCCGTCAGAGCCAGCGCCCCGGCGTCGAGCGCCGCGAAGGCCAGGCTCTGGTCGATGAACGTGTGATAGATCCGGGCGGCGTCCTCGTCCGGCAGACCCGCGTCGCGCAGGATGCCGAGAATGGTCTCGTCCACCGCGATCTCCCGGGGCCGCCCGGTGACCCGGCTCGCGGTGAGCACGGCGGCCTGCGGGTGGGCCAGGTAGGCCGAGTGGATGGCGAGGCCCAGGGCCCGCAGGTCGGTACGCCAGTGACCGGTCGCCGTCCAGCTCTCCAGGGCCCGGCCCATCAGCTCGTCGCCGATGGCCCGCGTGAGGTCGTCCATCCCCGCGAAGTACCGGTAGAGGGTGCTCGGATCCGCGCCCAGCGCGAGACCCAGGCGCCGGGCGGTCAGTCCGCCACCGCCGTGCTCGCGCAGCAGCCGCAGCGCGGTGTCCACGATCAGCGTCTCGGACAGCACCGTGCCCTGCCGGGTCGGCCGCCGCCTGCGCCGCGCCTCGTTCCGTACCACCGGCTTCGGCATCGCACTCCTCCTCGTCGCTCCCGCGCGCGGCGGGCCTTATGCCAACGCGGTTGACCTTACCGTTCGGGCTCCCGTTCCATCGGGGGCACCCGGGAGGCGCCCGTCTTCCGTGACGAGCCAGAAAGGTGTCCGACATGCGTGTACTTCTCGTCGGCGCGGGCGGTGTCGGAACCGCCGTCACCAGGATCGCGGCCCGCAGGAGGTTCCTGACCCACATGGTCGTGGCCGACTACGACCTCGCCCGTGCCGAGGCCGCCGTCGCCGCGCTCGGCGACGAGCACGGTGACCGGTTCAGCGCCCGGCGACTGGACGCCTCGGACGGCGAGGCCGTACGCCGGATGCTCGCCGAGCAGCGCTGCGACGTGCTGCTCAACGCGACGGACCCGCGCTTCGTGATGCCGCTGTTCGAGGCGGCCCTCGCGGCCGGGACCCACTACCTCGACATGGCGATGTCGCTGTCCGTCCCGCACACCTCCCGCCCGCACGAGGAGTGCGGTGTGAAGCTCGGCGACGACCAGTTCGCCCTGACCGGCCGCTGGGACGAGTCCGGCCGGGTCGCCCTGGTCGGCATGGGCGTGGAGCCCGGCCTGTCCGACGTCTTCGCCCGGTACGCCGCGGACGAACTCTTCGACGACGTCGAGGAGATCGGGGTCCGCGACGGCGCGAACCTGACCGTCGAGGGCTACGACTTCGCGCCGTCCTTCAACATCTGGACCACGATCGAGGAGTGCCTCAACCCGCCGGTCGTCTTCGAGAAGGACCGCGGCTGGTTCACCACCGCGCCCTTCAGTGAGCCCGAGACCTTCGACTTCCCCGAGGGCATCGGCCCCGTGGAGTGCGTGAACGTCGAGCACGAGGAGGTGCTGCTCATCCCGCGCTGGGTGGACGCCCGGCGCGTGACGTTCAAGTACGGCCTCGGTGAGGACTTCATCGCCAAGCTGAGGACCCTCCACGAACTCGGCCTGGACTCCACCGCCAAGGTGACGGTGCCCGGCGCGGACGGGCCGGTCGGCGTGTCCCCGCGCGACGTGGTCGCCGCCTGCCTGCCCGACCCCGCCACCCTGGGCGACCGGATGACCGGCAAGACCTGCGCCGGCACCTGGGTCAAGGGCACCCGGGACGGCGCGGCGCGCGAGGTGTACCTCTACCACGTGGTCGACAACGAGTGGTCGATGCGCGAGTACGGTTCCCAGGCCGTCGTCTGGCAGACGGCCGTCAACCCGGTCGTCGCCCTCGAACTCCTCGCCACCGGCGCCTGGCAGGGCACCGGGGTCCTCGGCCCCGAGGCCTTCCCGCCGCGGCCCTTCCTCGACCTCCTCACCGAGTACGGGTCCCCCTGGGGCCTGCGCGAAGAGGGCTGACCGCGCGGACGCGGCACACGCGTCGAATGCTTGCCCCGCGTAGCGGCGGCGGCCGGTAGGCGGGGGATGCGGTTTCTGTGCGACGTCGTGAGGTGTAAGCCGCGGAGTGGGTGGTTTGAGTGGG
>NZ_JBHXNW010000012.1:95838-105427 GCF_042717365.1 Streptomyces sp. NPDC058534 | reverse complement strand
TGGTTGTTTTTGTTTTCTCCCGCGGGGGGGTGTGCGTGCGCGCCGGGCGGGGGGGGGGGGGGGGCCCGGGGGGGGACCGGGTTTTCTGTGCGACGTCTTGACGTGTACGCGGCGTAGTGAGTGGATGGAGTGTGGTGTGGGAGCGCTCCCACATCACACCTCCCGTGTCCGCACTACTCCTGGAGTCGCCGTGCGCACAGCAAGACGAGACGCGCCGAAGAGCCCGCCGGTCCGACTGTCGGCCCGACTGTCGGCCTTGCTGGCCGCCCTGATCGGGCTGGTTCTCTTCGGCGCCTTCTGCCCCTCCATGGCAGTGGCGCGGTCAGCGGTCGGTGCGCAGGCGACCGGCCTGCACATCAGCGACGGCCGCTTACTGGAGGGCAACGGCAACGACTTCGTCATGCGCGGGGTCAACCACGCCCACACCTGGTACCCCGGTGAGACGCAGTCCCTCGCGGACGTGAAGGCGCTGGGCGCCAACAGCGTCCGCGTCGTCCTGTCCGACGGCCACCGCTGGAGCGAGAACAGCCCCGAGGACGTCGCCGGCGTCATCGGGCAGTGCAAGGCCAACCGGCTGATCTGCGTGCTGGAGGTCCACGACACCACCGGCTACGGCGAGGACGCCGCGGCCGGCACCCTCGACCACGCGGCCGACTACTGGATCGGCCTCAAGGACGTGCTGGCCGGTCAGGAGGACTACGTCGTCGTCAACATCGGCAACGAGCCCTGGGGCAACACCGACCCCGCCGGCTGGACCGGGCCGACCGTCGCGGCGGTCGAGAAGCTGCGCGACGCGGGCTTCCAGCACACGATCATGGTGGACGCGCCCAACTGGGGGCAGGACTGGCAGGGCGTCATGCGGGCCAACGCGCGGTCCGTGTACGACGCCGACCCCACCGGCAACCTGATCTTCTCGATCCACATGTACAGCGTCTATGACACGGCCCAGGAGATCACCGACTATCTGAACGCGTTCGTCGACGCCGGACTGCCCATCCTCATCGGCGAGTTCGGCGGCCCCGCCGACCAGTGGGGCGACCCGGACGAGGACACCATGATGGCCACCGCCGAACAGCTCGACCTCGGCTACCTGGCCTGGTCCTGGAGCGGCAACACCGACCCGGTTCTCGACCTCGCCCTCGACTTCGACCCCAGCCGGCTCAGCTCCTGGGGCGAGCGCATCTTCCACGGCGTCAACGGCATCGCCCAGACCTCCGAGGAGGCCACCGTCTACGGCGGCGGCACCCCGGACGACACCGAGGCACCGACGGCACCCGGCACGCCCACCGCCTCCGCGGTCACGGCCACGTCGGTCACGCTCGGCTGGGCCGCGGCCACCGACAACACCGGTGTCGCCGGCTACGACGTCGTCCGCGTCGCCGACGGCGCCGAGACCGGGGTCGCCGCGTCCACGACCACCACCACCGCCACGGTGACCGGCCTCACCGCCGGCACTGCCTACACCTTCGCCGTCTACGCCCGGGACGCGGCGGGCAACCGCTCCGCCCGGTCGGCCACCGTCGACGTCACCACCGACGAGGGCGGCACCCCGGGTGCGGCCTGCTCCGTCGGATACCGCGTCGTCGGCGAGTGGCCGGGCGGCTTCCAGGGCGAGATCGCCGTCCGCAACACCGGCACCGCCGCCATTACCCCGTGGACGCTCGCCTTCACCTTCGCGGACGGCCAGACCATCACCAACATGTGGGGAGGCGCCGCCACCCAGAACGCCGGCGCGGTGAGCGTCGCCCCCGCCTCCTACACCGCCACCATCCCGGCCGGAGGCACCGTCACCCTCGGCTTCACGGCCGGGAAGGGCGCCGCCAACACCGCCCCGGCCGGGTTCCGCCTGAACGGGTCCGACTGCGCCAGGGGGTGACCGTACGACCTCACGTCCCCGCGTCCCCGTCGGCCGGCGGCGGGGACGTGAGGGATGTCACCACGACCCCTTCACCACGACACCTCACGGACGTTGGCCTGGCTCTGCGGCTGCGTCGTCGCGGTGATCTCCGACCGGTGGCGGCTCGCCGAGAACGTCACCGTCAGGTCCTCCGGCTCGCTCTGCTCCGTACTCACGGTGAAGCCCTGGTTCGGCACCGCCGAGATCAGACACACCCCGGAGCCGCCGAACCGCACGGTCGCCTTGCCGCCCTCCGAGGGCACCGTGTACACGCCCGCGCCGCCCTCCTCGCACCCCGGGTCGCCTCCGCCGGCCGGCGGTCGCGGGGACGTGGTGGAGGCGGTCGGCGTCGGAGTCGCGGTCGGGCTGGGCGGCTTCGTGCTCGTACGGGACGGCGACGGGCTGGGCTTCCGGCTGGACGCCGACGGGCTGGGGGAGGGCTTCGCGGTCTTGGACGGCTTGGGCGCGGGAGAGGCCGGGAGCTCCTTCGGCGCCGACTGCGCGACCGGTGCCGTCGGCCGGGTCGAGCCCACCACGAAGTGGATCGTGATGATGACAGCCGTGACACTGGCTGCCGTGCACGACAGCCAGATGATCAGGTAGCGCAGAAGGCGGGACACGACACCATAGTGACGGACCGGCTAACGTGCCTGCCCATGGCCTCCGTACTCGTCGTCGAGGACGACCCCGTGATCCGGGCCGCGCTGATCGAGGTCCTGACCGGGCACGGCTACGCCGTGAAGACCGCGCGCCAGGGTTTCGAGGCGTTGCGCGACATCACCCAGAGCCCGCCGGACATCGTCGTGCTCGACCTCGGGCTGCCCGACCTCGACGGGCTCGACGTGCTGCGGATGATCCGGGGCATCTCCCGCGTCCCGGTGCTGGTCGCCACCGCCCGTGACGACGACACCGAGGTCATCCGGCTGCTCAACGCCGGGGCCGACGACTACATGGTCAAGCCCTTCTCCGGCGGCCAGCTCGCCGCCCGCCTCGCCGCCGTGCTGCGCCGCTCGGTGCCCGCCGACGTCCGGGCGGCGCGGCAGCCCGTCCTCCAGGTCGCCGACCTGCGCATCGACGTCACCGCCCGCACCGTGCACCTCGCCGGCCGGGAACTGCCCCTCACCCGCCGCGAGTTCGACCTGCTCGCCTACCTCGCCGCCAACGCCGACCAGGTCATATCGCGGCAGCGGATACTCGCCGAGGTGTGGCAGCAGCCGTACGTGGAGGACCAGACGGTGGACGTCCACCTCTCCGCACTCCGCCGCAAACTGGGGGAGAAGGCGCGAAAGCCCCGCTATCTCCACACCGTGCGCGGCATCGGCATCAAGCTGGTCAGCGCGCCATGAGACGTGCCCTCGCCGGGATCGCCCTGGCCGTCACCTCGATGGTGGCGCTGTCGTTCCTCATCCCGCTCGCCCTGCTGGTGCGCGAACAGGCCCGGGACCGGGTCACCACCGCCGCCGAGCAGCGCGCCTCCGCCCTGTCGCCGGTGCTCGCCCTCACCACCCGGCGCGCCGACGTGCAGCAGGCCGTCGCCGAGCTGGGCTCGTCCGACCAGCTCGTGGTGCGGCTCCCCGACGGCGGCTTCGTCGGCACCCCGCACGCCCCCGAGAGCGCGCTCGGCCGGGCCGTACGGGGGCGCGAGACGCTCGCCGTCGACACCGACGACGGCTGGGTCTACCTCCAGCCCGTCGTCCTGCGGGGCGACCGGGTCGCGGTCGTCGAGGCCTACGTGCCCGCCGCCGACCTCACCCGGGGCGTCGCCGCGTCGTGGGGCGTCATGGCGCTGCTCGCCCTCGGCCTGGTCGGCGGCTCGGTGCTGGTCGCCGACCGGCTCGGCGCCCGCGTCGTCCGCTCCTCGCGCGGCCTCAAGAGCGCCTCGCTCGCCCTCGGCTCCGGCGACCTCGACGTACGGGTGGAACCGGACGGGCCGCCCGAGCTGCAGGAGGCCGGAGTGGCGTTCAACAGCATGGCCGACCGGGTCGTGGACCTGCTCGCCGTCGAACGCGAGCTGGTCGCCGACCTCTCCCACCGGCTGCGCACCCCGCTGACCGCCCTCTACCTGGAGGCCGACCGGATGGGCGCGACGCCGAGCGCCCGGCGGGTCACGGAAGCGGCCGGGCAACTGGAGAGCGAACTGGACGCGATCATCGCGGCGGCGCGTACGCCCCTGGCCGCGGCGCAGCTCGGCGGGGCGGCGGCCGGCACGGGGAAACCGTGCGACGTCGCCGAGGTGGTCGCCATGCGCCTGGACTTCTGGTCCGTCCTCGCCGGCCAGCAGGACCGGGAGTACCAGCGTTCCCTGACCCCGCGACCGGCACCCGTCGCGTTCCCCGACGACGACCTCGCGGCCGTCGTCGACGCCCTGATCGGCAACGTCTTCCGGCACACCCCGCAGGGCACCGCCTTCACGGTGCTCGTGGAGCGGCAGGACCGGCACGTCTTCCTCACCGTCGACGACGCCGGGCCGGGCGTGGCGGATCCCGAGGCGGCGCTCACCCGGGGCGTCAGCGTCGGCGGCTCCACCGGCCTCGGCCTCGACATCGTGGCCCGGGCGGCCCGCGCGGCGGACGGCGAGCTGACGATCACCCGCGCGCCGATGGGGGGCGCGCGGGTGCGGGTGTCGTTCGTGCTGGCCGGCGCCCGTGAGGGTGCTCAGCGGTGACGGGGGCCGGCGGTGACGCGGGTCAGCGGCTCGCGCCGAAGTTCTGGGTCCACCAGGGGCCGCCGTCACCGACGTGGACACCGACGCCCAGCTCCTTGAAGGAGCAGTTGAGTATGTTCGCGCGGTGGCCCTCGCTGTTCATCCAGGAGTCCATGACCGACGCCGCGTCCGCCTGACCGCGGGCTATGTTCTCACCGAGCGTGGACCACTGGTAGCCGGCGGCCTCGACGCGGCTCGTCATGGTGGAGCCGTCCGGGCCCGTGTGGGACATCACACCGCTGCTCGCCATGACGTCGCTGTAGTCGTCCGCGGCCCGGGTCAGCTTGTCGTTGGCGGTGACCGGGGAGCAGCCGGCGGCGGCCCGCTCCTCGTTCACCAGTGCGAGCACCTGGGCCTCGGTCCCGCCCGACCCACCGGAACCCGAGCCGGAGCCCGATCCCGAACCCGTGCCGCTGTCCGACCCCGTGTCGCCGCCGGCCGACCGGTCGCCGCCGCTCTTCGCCGTCGCCTTCTTCGTCGTGCGGGAGGCGGGAGCGGCGGCCTTCGCGGCGCTGGTGGACGGGCTCGCCGTCTTCTTCGGCTTCTTCTTCGGTTCGGCGCTCGCGCTCGGCGAACCGCTCGCCGTGCTGCTCGGGCTCGCCGACGGGGACGTCAGGGGCGACGCACCGCCCGCCGCGTCCTCGGCGTTCGGCGTCTGTTCGGCGGCATTCGCGCTCACCTGGTCCGAGGCCCCGCCGTCGTCGCCGTCGGCGACGGCCAGCGTGATCCCGACGCCCGCCGTCAGGGTGACCGCGCCGAGCACCAGCGCGGCACCGCGGGTCCTGAGCCCACCGCGGGGGCGGGCGTGGGAGCGGGACGGGCGAGCGGCTCGGCGGGAACCCATACGCAGGACACCTCGGCTTGTCTGTCGGCTGTCGGAACCCCGACCCGTACCCGGTGGACGCGAACGCGCCCACCGGGACTGTGGGGGGTGTTCGAGAGCCTAGGACCCGAACGGCGGAGAAACGGCCGTTCGAAGGTCATCTTCAGAAAGCCTTAAAAGAGCCGCCAAAGTCCGCTGAGGTGAGGAGCCGGTCGCGGGGTAGGGGAAAGAGACACCCGAAGGAGGAGTGTCATGACCACCTACGTCATCTCGGTTCCGGGTACGTTCACCGGCTCCGTACCGGACGTCACGAAGGACGAGCTGGCCCGGGCGCTGCGCCCGGCGGATCCGCACCGCACCCACCTGGGGGACGAGGAGGACCTCGACGCCCTCTCGGTCAACGACGACGGCACCTTCACCATGCGCCTCACCGTCGAGGCGGACACCCGCGCCCACGCGGAGGGCCGGGCCCAGGAGGTGGCGGACTCCGCCCTGCGCGCCGCCGGTCTGGACCGTGACAGCACACCGCTCGGACCGTCGGTCGTCACCGGGATCGACTCCGACGTGTGAACCGGCCCACAGCAATCGCGGGCCTTGAGTGGCCCGGCTCACATGGCGTACCGGAGGTGGCGCCGACACGATGGTCTCGTCACCCGGCAGGCTGAAGGGATCAAGAATGTTCCGCAAGGTGCTGGTCGCCAACCGCGGTGAGATCGCGATCCGCGCGTTTCGGGCGGGCTACGAGCTCGGCGCGCGCACCGTCGCCGTCTTCCCGCACGAGGACCGCAACTCGCTCCACCGGCTGAAGGCCGACGAGGCCTACGAGATCGGGGAGCCGGGGCATCCGGTGCGCGCGTATCTCTCCGTGCAGGAGATCGTCCGCGCGGCGCTCCGCGCGGGAGCCGACGCCGTGTACCCGGGCTACGGATTCCTGTCGGAGAACCCCGAGCTGGCCCGTGCCTGCGAAGAGGCCGGCATCACCTTCGTCGGACCCAGCACCCGGATCCTCGAACTGACCGGCAACAAGGCCCGCGCCGTGGCCGCCGCCCGCGAGGCAGGCGTACCGGTGCTCGGGTCCTCCGCGCCCTCCACCGACGTGGACGAACTCGTCCGCGCCGCCGACGACATCGGCTTCCCCGTGTTCGTCAAGGCGGTCGCCGGCGGTGGCGGGCGCGGCATGCGCCGGGTCGAGGACCCCGAGCAGCTGCGGGAGTCCATCGAGGCGGCGTCCCGGGAGGCCGCCTCGGCCTTCGGCGACTCCACGGTCTTCCTGGAGAAGGCGGTCGTGGAGCCCCGCCACATCGAGGTGCAGATCCTCGCCGACGGGCAGGGCGACGTCATCCACCTCTTCGAGCGGGACTGCTCGGTGCAGCGCCGCCACCAGAAGGTGATCGAGCTGGCGCCCGCTCCCAACCTGGACCCGGCCCTGCGCGAGCGGATCTGCGCCGACGCGGTGAACTTCGCCCGGCAGATCGGCTACCGCAACGCCGGCACCGTGGAGTTCCTCGTCGACCGCGACGGCAACCACGTCTTCATCGAGATGAACCCCCGCATCCAGGTCGAGCACACGGTCACCGAGGAGGTCACCGACGTCGACCTCGTCCAGTCCCAGCTGCGCATCGCCGCCGGTGAGACGCTGGCCGACCTCGGGCTCGCGCAGGAGAACATCACCCTGCGCGGCGCCGCCCTCCAGTGCCGCATCACCACCGAGGACCCGGCCAACGGCTTCCGCCCGGACACCGGCCAGATCAGCGCGTACCGCTCACCCGGCGGCTCCGGCATCCGCCTGGACGGCGGTACCACCCACGCAGGCACGGAGATCAGCGCCCACTTCGACTCGATGCTGGTCAAACTCTCCTGCCGCGGCCGGGACTTCACCACCGCCGTGAGCCGCGCCCGGCGCGCCGTGGCCGAGTTCCGCATCCGCGGCGTCGCCACCAACATCCCGTTCCTCCAGGCGGTCCTGGACGACCCGGACTTCCAGGCGGGCCAGGTCACCACCTCGTTCATCGAGCAGCGCCCGCACCTGCTCACCGCCCGGCACTCCGCCGACCGCGGCACGAAGCTGCTGACCTATCTCGCCGACGTCACCGTGAACAAGCCGCACGGCGAGCGCCCCGAGCTGATCGACCCGCTGACCAAGCTGCCGGCGGTGCCCGCGGGGGAGCCCCCGGCCGGATCCCGGCAGCTGCTGGCCGAGCTGGGCCCCGAGGGCTTCGCCCGCCGGCTGCGCGAGTCGACGACCATCGGCGTCACCGACACCACCTTCCGCGACGCCCACCAGTCGCTGCTCGCCACCCGGGTGCGCACCAAGGACATGCTCGCCGTCGCCCCCGTGGTCGCCCACACCCTGCCCGAGCTGCTGTCCCTGGAGTGCTGGGGCGGCGCCACCTACGACGTGGCGCTGCGCTTCCTCGCCGAGGACCCGTGGGAGCGGCTGGCCGCCCTGCGCGAGGCCGTGCCCAACATCTGCCTCCAGATGCTGCTGCGCGGCCGCAACACCGTCGGCTACACCCCGTACCCGACCGAGGTCACCGACGCCTTCGTGCAGGAGGCCGCCGCCACCGGCATCGACATCTTCCGCATCTTCGACGCCCTCAACGACGTCGAGCAGATGCGGCCCGCCATCGAGGCCGTACGGCAGACGGGGACGTCCATCGCGGAAGTGGCTCTCTGCTACACCGCCGACCTGTCCGACCCCGCCGAGCGGCTCTACACCCTCGACTACTACCTGCGCCTCGCCGAGCAGATCGTCGACGCCGGCGCCCACGTCCTGGCGATCAAGGACATGGCCGGCCTGCTGCGCGCCCCGGCCGCGGCGACCCTGGTGTCCGCGCTGCGCCGCGAGTTCGACCTGCCGGTGCACCTGCACACCCACGACACCACCGGCGGCCAGCTCGCCACCTACCTGGCCGCCATCCAGGCCGGCGCGGACGCCGTCGACGGAGCGGTGGCGTCCATGGCCGGCACCACCTCGCAGCCGTCCCTGTCGGCGATCGTGGCCGCCACCGACCACACCGAGCGGCCCACCGGCCTCGGCCTGAGGGCCGTCGGCGACCTGGAGCCGTACTGGGAGAGCGTCCGCAAGGTCTACGCGCCCTTCGAGGCGGGCCTCGCCTCCCCGACCGGCCGCGTCTACGACCACGAGATCCCCGGCGGGCAGCTTTCCAACCTGCGCACCCAGGCCATCGCGCTCGGTCTCGGCGACCGCTTCGAGGACATCGAGGCGATGTACGAGGCCGCCGACCGGATGCTGGGCCGCCTGGTGAAGGTCACGCCCTCCTCCAAGGTGGTCGGGGACCTGGCCCTGCACCTGGTGGGCGCCGGTGTGTCCCCGGCGGACTTCGAGGCGGAGCCGGACCGCTTCGACATCCCCGACTCGGTCATCGGTTTCCTGCGCGGCGAGCTGGGCACCCCGCCCGGCGGCTGGCCCGAGCCGTTCCGCAGCAAGGCGCTGCGGGGGCGGGCCGAGGCCAAGCCGGTGCCCGAGCTGAGCGCCGACGACCGCACCGGGCTGGCCAAGGAGCGCCGGGCGACCCTCAACCGCCTGCTGTTCCCCGGGCCGGCCCGCGAGTTCGACACCCACCGCGCGTCCTTCGGCGACACCAGCGTCCTGGACAGCAAGGACTTCTTCTACGGGCTGCGCCCCGGCCAGGAGTACACGGTCGACCTCGATCCCGGTGTCCGGCTGCTCATCGAACTCCAGGCGGTCGGCGACGCCGACGAACGCGGGATGCGCACCGTGATGTCCTCGCTCAACGGACAGATCCGGCCCATCCAGGTCCGCGACCGCTCGGCGGCCTCCGACGTCCCGGTCACCGAGAAGGCGGACCGCACCGACCCCGGCCATGTCGCGGCGCCCTTCGCCGGTGTGGTGACCCTCGCCGTCGCCGAGGGCGACGAGGTGGCGGCCGGTGCCACCGTGGCCACCATCGAGGCGATGAAGATGGAGGCCACGATCACCGCCCAGAAGGCCGGCACGGTGACCCGCCTCGCCATCAACCGCATCCAGCAGGTGGAGGGCGGCGACCTGCTCGCGCAACTCGCCTGACCCTGCGGTGAACCCGCGCGCCCGGGGCCCCCACCCCGCCGCGCCCGGGGTCCCGCTGTGATCTACCCCGGGCCGGCACCCGGGTGCGCTGTGAGTCCCGTGGGCTGGGCCCCC
>NZ_JBHXNW010000012.1:86506-95828 GCF_042717365.1 Streptomyces sp. NPDC058534 | reverse complement strand
AACCCTCAGCCCGTCGGGGGGGGGCGGCCACGGGCGCGCCCAACTCGACCCCCCCGGGGGCTCCCCCCCGCCCCGGGCCCCCCCCCCCGCCCCCCCGGGTCTCCGCGTTCTAGCCTCCGGTCACGGGAACCGGGTGACCTTGGACGGCACGGTGCTCGTCCCCGACGTGGGCGCGCCGGTGTCGTTGATGACGTGGCGGTACTGGCCCATGCCACCGAGCGAGATCACCTGGAGGTGGCGCATCCTGACGCCCGGCTTGACCGGCACCTGGAACCCGTGGTGCTGGACGATGCTCGGATCGGACGTGTAGTTGCAGTAGCTGCCCAGGGCCACCGCCTCGTGTTCGTTCACCGAGTCGGCGACCTTGTAGGCCGCGTAGCCGACCATGCCGTCGTGGGTGATGGCGGCCTCGTTCGGGGCGTCGTAGGCCTTCTCGTTCTGGAAGAAGATGGTCCGGCCGCGCTCGCCGCTCCAGTACACGTCGTACTTGTTGAAGTGCTCGACGAACAGGCCGGTCGCGAGGACGTCGTCGCCGTTGACACGCAGACCGTAGTCGGCGCGGTTGGTCTCCCAGCCGACACCTTCGCCGTGGTCGGCCCGCCAGATCCAGGTGTGGTCGATCAGGACGTCGTCGCTGTTGATCACGACGGAGTCGGTGGCCCGGCCCGGGCCCGCGCCGCCGATCCGGATGAACACGTCCTGCACGGTGGTGGGGTTGGCGGCGTGATCGGCGTTCGCACCGGGCGCCCCGATCCGCAGCAGCGTGTCGGAGTTCTCCGGGCCCGCGTCGATCAGGAAGCCCGCGAGCCGCACGCCGTCGACGTCCGCCACGTGCATGGCGTCGACACCGCCGTCCGGGATGATCGTGGCCAGGCCGAGACCCAGCACGACGGTGTCGGCGCGGTCGACCTCGATGGTCCGGTCGATGTGGTGGACACCGGGCGTGAACAGCAGGTGGAGGCCCTGGTCGAGCGCGGCGTTGATGGTCGCCGCCGTCGCGCCGGGCTTGACCACGTAGAACTTGCTGAGCGGCAGCGAGGTGCCGCCCGCGTTGGCGGGCCAGGAGACGCCGCGGGCGTTGGTGCGCTTGGCGGGCACCCGCACCTTGTACTCGTTGCCGTCCAGGTATAGGAACGGCTTCTCACGGGATATGGGCGTGGTGTCGAGCGTGGTGTACGGGCCGGTCTCGAAGTTGCTCGCGGGCGCGCCCTCGACGCCCGTGAACGTCATGTTCCAGACGCCGTTGGTCCAGCCGCCGACCGAGCTGTCGCGGGTGTACCACTGCTGCTGCGAGTAGGGGCCGACCGTGCCGTCGATCTTCGAGTCGGCGATGTAGCCGCCGGAGGCCCAGCCGTAGCCGTTGGGGGCGAGGTTGAGGCCGCCCTGGACATGGATGCGGCGGAACGGTGCCGCCTGGGCCACCGCCCAGCGGTTGGTGCCGTTGACGGGCCGTATGGCGAGGTTCTCGGCCGAACGCCAGAAGTTCTGGGTGGCGTTGCCGTTGAACCAGCCCGCGTCCACGGTGATGTCACCGTTGATCTGCGTGTCGTCCGGGTTGAGACCCAGACCGGAGACCGAGGTGTAGAAACCGAGTTGGGCGTTGATGCCGTTGTAGGTGCCCGGCTTCAGCAGGAACTGGTAGCGCCCGCTGCCGAACTGGTCCGACTCCTGCCGCTCGAAGACCTGGTCGAACCGCTGCTGGAGGTTCGCGGTCGAGGGGTCGACCACGATGACGTTCGGGCCCAGGTCGCCGCCGCCCTCGACCGGGGGAGTGCCGGTCGTGCCGGTGTGCACGGCGACCTCCCACAGCGAGTAGCCGTAGCCCGTGGCACGCGCGGTGCCGTACACGCGGACGTACCGGCCCGAGCCGCTGACGTCGTAGGAGGTCTTGCCCCCGGTGGCACCGGTGACGCTCTTCAACGTGTGCCAGTTCTGTCCGTCCGAGGAGGCCTCGATCCGGAACTCCTCGGCGTAGGCGGCCTCCCAGTGCAGGTCCACCTCGCACAGGTCGCGCACCGAGCCCAGGTCGACGCGCAGCCACTGCGGGTCGGCGGCCTGGCTGGACCAGCGGGTGTCGGCGTCGCCGTCGAAGGCCGCGGCGGCGGGCGTTCCCGCGTTCTCGACGGAGGAGGCGGAGGCGGGCCTGCCGCGCGCGGCGTCGGCGCTGTCGCAGGAGCCGGGGGTGGTGCCGCCGGTGGTGCCGAAGACCTGGAACTCCCACAGGGAGTAACCCCAGTCGGTGGCCCGGTGGACGCCCTGCATGCGGACGTACCGTCCCCGGCCCGAGACGTCCAGGGTGTCGGTGCCGCCGTCGCCGCCGGTCACCGTCTTCGCGTCGGTCCAGGTGCTCCCGTCCGGGGAGAGCTGGATCTTGTAGTCCTTGCCATAGGCCGCCTCCCAGTCGAGGACGACCCGGGTGACAGAGGCGGTGGCACCCAGGTCGACCTGGAGCCACTGGTCGTCGCTCGCGGCCGACGACCAACGGGTGTTCGTGTCGCCGTCGACGGCGTTGCCGGAGGGCGTTCCGGCGTTCTCGGCCGACGACGACGTGGCCGTCCGGCCCTGGGAGAGGGGAGGGTCGGCCGCGGTGGCCGTGACGGGCGCGGGAAGGGTGACGAGCGCCGCCGTGGCGACGAGCGCGACACCCAAGGATCTGAGTCTCATACCTGAGCTTTCTGCGGGTGCGGACATGGAGTGACGCAGCGTGGCGCAGCGCCAACCGCAGTACGCGGCGGCTTAGTTCAAGGTGTGATTTAAGTGGTGAGGTCTCGATCGGGCAAGAGTCCGGGCAAGAGTTCGGGCATAGAGTTCGGGCAAGTCTTCCGGCCGGACGGCCCCGTTCGGGCCTGGGTCTGCGCCCCGTCAGGCCGTCGGCGGGGCGAAGACCCCGGCCCGTGCCGCCGCCGCGGCGGCCTCCGCGGCGCGGTCGGCCGCCGCCTCGTCGAGCGGGTCGTCGGTGGTCAGCAGGCGGTAGTAGAGGGGGGCGGAGACGGCGCGGATCACCTCGCGGGTGTCGGTGGCCGCCGGCAGTTCGCCGCGCTCCACGGCCTGCCGGGCGCAGGGTTCCCACTCCGCGACGCGGACCTCGTAGAACCGGCGCAGGGCGGCCGCCGCCTGCGGGTCGCAGGTCGCGGCGGCCAGGACCGCCTTGAACAGGGCGCCTTGGCGCGGATCGGCGAGCGTGCGCTGCACCAGCCGGGCGTTCGCCCGCAGGTCGCCGAGGAGCGAGCCGGACTCGGTGTGGGGGAGTGACTGCTCGGCCATGTCCACGAGCAGGTCGGCGACCAGGTTGGCCGGGGTCCCCCAGCGGCGGTAGACCGTCGTCCTGCCGACCTCCGCGCGACGCGCCACGTCGGCCAGGTCGAGGCCGGCCAGCCCGTGCTCCGCCAGCGCGTCGCCGGCCGCCCGGAGCACGGCGGACCGCACCCGGGCGGTACGGCCACCGGGTCGGACGCTTCCGGGACCTGCACTCTCGGACGTCATAACGGTACTCCTGTTCCATTAACGCGCTGACTGGTGCTAGCGTGTGCAGCATATTAACGGAACGACAGTCCCGTTAAAAGGTGCCGTCGTGATGCGACGGCCGGACGAGGGGATGCGGTTGTGGAATACAGGAGACTGGGCGCGTCCGGGCTCATGGTCCCGGCACTGAGCTTCGGCGCGGGCACCTTCGGCGGGCGCGGAGAGCTGTTCGGCGCCTGGGGCGACACGGACGCGGCCGAGGCGCGCCGGCTGGTCGACATCTGCCTGGAAGCGGGGGTGACCATGTTCGACACCGCCGACGTCTACTCCGCGGGCGCCTCGGAGGAAGTGCTCGGCGCCGCCGTCAAGGGACGGCGTGACCAGGTGCTGCTCTCCACCAAGGCCGGCCTGCCGACGGGGGACGGCCCCGCAGACGCCGGGACCTCCCGGAGCCGTCTGATCAAGGCCGTCGACCAGGCCCTGCGCCGGCTCGGCACGGACTACATCGACCTCTTCCAGCTGCACGCCTACGACGCGGGCACCCCGGTCCACGAGGTGCTGGCGACCCTCGACGACCTCGTACGCGCCGGGAAGCTCCGCTACACCGGCGTCTCGAACTTCAGCGGGTGGCAGCTGATGAAGTCGCTGGCCGACGCGGACGCCCACGGGTACGAGCGCTACGCCGCGCACCAGGTCTACTACTCCCTCGTCGGGCGGGACTACGAGTGGGAGCTGATGCCGCTGGCCGTCGACCAGGGGGTCGGAGCCGTCGTCTGGAGCCCCCTCGGGTGGGGACGGCTGACCGGCCTGATCGGCCGCGGACGGCCGCTTCCCGCCGGCAGCCGGCTGCACGCGACCGCCGACTACGGGCCGCCCGTCGACGACGACCTCCTGTTCAGGGTCACGGACTGCCTCGACGCCATCGCGGAGGAGACGGGCCGGACCGTCCCGCAGATCGCCATCAACTGGCTGCTGCGGCGCCCGACCGTCTCCTCGGTCCTCATCGGCGCCCGCAACGAGGAACAGCTCAGGCAGAACCTCGGCGCCGTGGGATGGTCCCTGACCGAGGAGCAGGTGGCCCGGCTCGACGCCGCGAGCGCCAAGGCCGCCCCCTACCCGTACTTCCCCTACGAGCGCCAGGAGGGCTTCGCCCGGGTCAATCCGCATCCCTTGCGCCGCGCGGGCGGCCACGTGGGCGCCTCCGCCCTCGGCTGACCTGCGCGTTCCGGCGCGCGGACCACGTCATTGTCAGTGTGGTGCCGGAGAATGCGGGTAAGCGAGATCAACACCGGCCGGACCGGGTAGGCGGTCTCGAGTCACTGACCTGGAAGGGCCAATGCCGATGCCGCTCACTGCCGTCCGACCGCGGACCGCCGCCTCCCGTGCGACCGCGCGCCACACGCCCCTCGGCCCGGGTGAGGCCGCGGTCCTGCGGACAGTCGCCGACGCGCGCACCCCCGTCTTCGTCACCGTGCGCGAGGGCGGGCGGCGCCGGTACAGCTACTGGCGCCCGCTGGACTCCGCCACCGGCAGAGGCGGCTGCTACGTCGCGCTGCCCACGGCCGAGTGCGACGCGCTGCACGCCGCCGGGCGGATCACCCTCGGCGATCCCGTCGCCGACCCGGCGCGGACGACCTACCGCGTGCGCGCCACCCGCACACCGGCCGCACCCGTGCGCGCGCTGCCGCAGCGGGAGCGCGCCGCGTGAACCGGGACCGAGCGTCCCGCTCATCCCGCGCCCACGCCAATGAGAGGACGGGAACCCAGTGAAACCCGAGCGCGAGGACCCGGCACGGCGGCACGGGTCCGAGGCCCCGGCCGACGACGCGGCCGGGAGTCCCACCGAGGGCGATCTCCTCGACGGTCTGCGGATCGACGAGCGCCGACCGGAGAAGCCGGTCCTCCTCAACGCCGACCGGACCCCCATCGACACCTGGCGGGAGAACCACCCCTACGACCGCAGGGTGCGCAGGACCGACTACGAGCGGGAGAAGCGGGTCCTGCAGATCGAGCTGCTCAAGATGCAGCGCTGGGTCAAGGAGTCCGGACAGCGGATCGTGGTCCTGTGCGAGGGCCGCGACGCGGCCGGCAAGGGCGGCACCATCCAGCGGTTCACCGAGCGTCTGAACCCCCGCGGCGCACGCGTGGTCGCGCTGGACAAGCCGACCGAGAAGGAGGCCGGCCAGTGGTACTTCCAGCGCTACGCCGCCCACCTCCCCTCCGCCGGCGAGATCGTCTTCTTCGACCGCTCCTGGTACAACCGGGCGGGTGTCGAACGCGTGATGGGATTCTGTACGGAGGCCGAGTACCGCGGATTCCTCCAGCAGGCGCCGCTGTTCGAGCGCATGCTCACCGATGACGGCATCCTGCTGGTGAAGTTCTGGTTCTCCGTCTCCCAGGCCGAGCAGCGGACCCGTTTCGCGATCCGCCGGGTCGACCCGGTACGCCGCTGGAAGCTCTCGCCGACGGACCTCGCCTCGCTGGACCGCTGGGACGACTACACCGCGGCGAAGGTCGACATGTTCCGGGCCACCGACACCGAGCACGCGCCCTGGACGGTGGTCAAGAACAACGACAAGCGCCGCGGCCGGCTGGAGGCGATGCGCAGCCTGCTGGACCGCTGCGACTACCCGGCCAAGGACCACCGGGCCGTGGGCCGGCCCGACCCGCTGATCGTGGGCCCCGCCGACACCCTGCTGGAGGCCGACGAGGAACCGGTCGACCTCTCGCCGACCCCCCTGGCCGAGCACGGCGACGGCCCCGGGACCCATCCGGACGCGACGGACTGAGGCGGGCCGCCCGGCCCCTCGGGGGCGGGTGCCTCCGAAGGGCCGCCGGCGGTCAGTGCTCCAGCGGAGCGCGCAGCGCCGGGTCCGAGGCCGCCCGCCACACCTCGGGCAGCTCCCGCTGCCGCGCCTCCGCGTGAGCCCGCTCCCTGCCGTGCAGCAGCCCCCACGTGAACGCGGACTCGCCCGCTCCGTGGGCCGCCACCCCCAGTGACCGCAGGGCGTCCTGGGCGACGACCGCGTCCTGGTGCTCGCCGAGCAGCTTCTGCACCTTCTTGGCCCGCTTGCCGAGCCGGGCGACGGGCTTGCCGAGGGCGGGACGCGCGACCTCGGCCGCGTAGCGGACCTTCTTGGCCGCCTTGCGCGCCTCGTGCAGCGCCGTCTCCCGCGCCGGGCCGGGCGACAGCCCGAAGGCGTGCTCCATGCGCCCGGCGAGTCGGCCGTACTCCTTGAGCACCGCCCCGGCCATCATCCGGGCCGGCTTCCCCGACGCCTTGGCCCGCAGCGGCGGCTGCCGGACCAGGGTGTCCAGCGCGTCCAGCAGCAGCAGGTAGCGGGACGTGTCCAGGGCCTCCCGCGTCCGCGTCAGGGCGTCGCCGCCGCGGGACACGTCCCACACCCGCAGCCGGGCGGCGACGGGGCCGAGCACCAGGTCGTCGGGCAGCTCGTCCAGCGCGGTGGCGAGGCGTTCGCGCAGTACCTCCTGGTCCCGCGCCACTCCCAGTTCACCCGCCAGCCACTTGAGTTCCGCGCGCACCGGATCGGTGGTCCGCCGGTCGAGCACCGACCGGTACGAGCGCAGGCAACCGCGCAGGCGGCGGCACGTGACGCGCATCTGATGCACGGCGTCGGGCAGGTCGCGGCGGACCGCGGGGTCCAGCGCCACCAGGGCGCCGACCTGCTCGCGCAGATACCCCAGCACGTACGAACCGGGGGACGCCGGAACCACCTCGGCGGGCCCCGGCACCTCCCGCCCGGCTCCCGAGCCGGTGTCCCGCAGGGCGCGGGCGAGCTTGGAGGGACTGTCGGACCGGACGACGCCCTTCTTGCGCAGCTTCTTCTCCACGCGGTCCAGCAACTCGGCGCCGGTCCCCGCGGCTCCGTCGTCCCGGTCGGCCCCGTCGGCGAGTTCGACCTCCAGCTCGCTCCACTCGGCACGGCCGCCGCCCGGCAGCAGCGAGTCGGCGCGTACGTCGTCGAGGCTCAGCTCGGCGAGCACCCTGCCCTCCGCGTCGCGCAGGTGCCGCACGGCCCGGGTGGAGCGGATCCGGACGACCGGACGCAGGTCCGCGCCCCGGGTGCGGGACAGGACCAGCTCGCGCAGCGCCTGGGGCACCTCGTCCGACAGCGGCGCCCGCACCTCCTCCCGGGTGTCCCCGCTGAGCGGCAGCTTCAGATGCCAGCCCGCGTCCGCACCGCCCGTCCGGCGGCGCAAGGTGACCGAGGACCCGGCCAGCCGCAGGTCCACGGTGTCGTGGTACACCGCGTCGAGCTTCTCGGACCCGGCTTCGGTGACCGAGGCGACCGGACCTACGCCGGTGAGATCGGGCAGCCCGCCGGTGCCGCGGGTGGCCGGCTCGTACTTACGTTCTGTCTCGCGCTTCGACTGGGTCATGTTGTGTCCCTGGACGCTATCCGGCGGATCAAACACGTGCGGCGGGTGTCGTGCCACATGGGAGAAACAGGCGGACCTGCCCCCTTGTAGGAGTGCCCAGGTCCGAGAGCCCCACCACCGCCGAGGGTCTAGCCGCCGGTGACGAGCCAGGGCTGCGGGTCCGTGTAGTAGCCGTCGAGGACGACCTCGAAGTGGAGGTGCGGGCCGGTGGACAGGCCGGTGGAACCGACCCGTCCGATCGGTGTTCCGGCCTCCACCGACTGCCCGACGGCGGTCTCCAGGGCGGACAGGTGGCTGTACGTCGTCTCCAGCCGCTTGCCCTGGATGGTGCCGTGGTCGACCACGACGCGGTTGCCGTACGCGCTGGTCGGCGCCGCGAACACCACGCGCCCCCGGCGCGCGGCGACGACCTGCGCACCCTGGGGCGCCGCGAAGTCCACGCCGGTGTGCAGCTTGGTCACGCCGGTCAGCGGATGCTCGCGCGATCCGTAGGGCGAGGTGATGGTGAGCGGGCTGACCGGCGCGGTCAGCAGGGCGCCTGCCGCCCCGCCCGCACCGGCGGGGTCCTCCCGGTCGAGCGCCTCGTAGCGCGGGAGGAGCTTGTGGACCTCGGCGAGATAGGTCTCCGCCTCCGCCGGGACGCGTCCCGCCTTCGTCACGGCGTCGGTTCCGGTCGCGTACGCGGCGAGCGTCAGGTCCACGAGGTCGCCGTTGACCCGGCCCTCGGTGCGCAGCCCGGTCACCTTTTCGGCCAGGGAGCAGTCCTGCCGGCCCAGCGCCATGATGGCGTCCGCCGGTTCGCGCGGCGAGGACTTCCCGTTGCCGTCGTCGTCCTTGCCCCAGGTCCGCCACTCGGAGTCGGTGAAGGCGGCGATGCCCTTCTGCCCCGACAGTTCGTCCGTGTCGTCGCTCCAGCCGGAGAGCTGGTCGATCTGGGCGGCGAGCACGGACGGGTCGAGAACGGTGCACGCCGAGGCCGCCTTGCGCAGCCACGGGACGTAGGAGGGGTCGACGTCGACGTCCGAGGACCGTTTCGAGTCCGAGTCGTCGGGCCAGGGGTTCGGCAGTCCGCCCGTCACCGCGAGGAAGGCGGCCACACCGATGACGGTCACCAGAGCCGGCAACAGCAGCAGGGTGAAGGGTCCGGGGCCCCGGCGCTTCCGCTTCGGGGACTGCTCCGCCTGCTCCGTCTGTTCCGGCGGTGACTCGTCCGTGTGGCCGGTCGCCTCCGCCACGGTCAGCCGCTCTTCGTTCACCTGGCCGCTCGCCGGGACGTGATGCTCACCGGAGGAAGGTAACGCGGCCGGTGCCGGGGAGTCAGGAGACGCCGAGGCAGAAGGAGCTGCCCGAACGGGCAGAGCCGGCGAAGTGCGGCGACCGCGGGGGCGCCGGGTCTGGCCGGGCGCGGATTACTTCGATAGCTTGCTGGTGCGGCCCCGTGTCATCCCCCGTACGCGGG
>NZ_JBHXNW010000012.1:73508-86496 GCF_042717365.1 Streptomyces sp. NPDC058534 | reverse complement strand
GGGGGGGGGGGGGGGGGGGGGGGGGGGCGGGTTTTTCCGGTAGCGTGTCTGCTCGGGGCGCCGCTCCCCCCCCCCCCCCCGCGCGCCCCCCCCCCACCCCCACGCCCGTGTCACGAGCCGATCGTGACCACCTCGCCGGTACGGCGGGCCCGTTCCGCGGCCCAGACGACCCGGTGGGTCGCCAGACTCGCGCCCGCGTCCGACGCCAGGGCGCTCGCGTCACCGGTGGCGACCGCGTCGAGGAAGGCGTCCACCAGCGCCTCGTCCCCGCCACCGTGCCCGTCGGCCGCCGAAGCCCCCGCCGTGACCTCGGGACCGACGACCGACTCGGCGCCCGTGCGGAAGTCGACCAGCCGGATGCTCGTCCCGTCCCCTTCGGCGAAGCCGTGCGTGCCGTGCAGCCGGGTGCGCCGGTGCCCCATCGGGGTGAAGGCGCTCATGGTGAACGAGCAGGTGGCGCCGTCCTCGAACTCCATGGCGACGACCTGATGGTCCACGACGTCGTTGTCGCAGGCGTACACGCAACGCCCGTAGGGGCCGGTGCGCAGCGCCCGCTCCACGCCCTCCTCGGTGAAGGTGTCCGTCACCGCCGACAGCGGCCAGAACTCGCTGTCCGCGTCGCCCAGGCAGCCGAGGTAGAGCCGCTTCGCCGAGTACGGGCAGTCCGCCTCGACCGAGCAGTCCAGGCAGCGTGCGGCCGCCCCGGCGCCAGTTGCCGCGCACGAACGAGTGCGCCTGGTGCCACCAGCCGACCGGCTCCAGGTGCTCCACACTGGTCAGCCTGCCGAGCCGGCCGCTGTCCAGCAGGGACTTGAGGGCCCGCGTGTAGGGCGTGTACCGCAGGACGTGACAGACCGCGAGCATGATCCCGGCCCGCTCAGCGGCCTCGGCGATGGCCGTCGCCTCTCCCTCCTCGGTCGCCATCGGCTTCTCCAGCAGCAGGTGGTAGCCGAGCCCCGCCAGCCGGACGGCGGGCGCCGTGTGCAGGCGGTCCTGGGTGGCGACCACGGCCGCGTCCGCCAGCCGCTCCCGCCCCGCCAGCTCCTCCCAGCCGGTGTACAGGCGGTGCGCCGGCACGCCGACTCCCGCCCGGCCGCGGCCCGGCGTACGGGATCCGGCTCGGCCACCGCCACCACCTCGCCGGTGGCCAGCGCGTGGCGGGGATCAGTAGAACCGGCCCAGCGTCACTCGGGGCATCGTCGTGCCTCCTTCATCGGGTGCGATGCGTTCGTCGCGTTCGGAGCGTCGGCTCAGCGGCCCAGTACGGCCCGCAGCCCCGGCTGGAGCCGGTCCCCGTGGGCGCGGACCATGTCGTCGCACAGCTCCCAGATCTGCTCGACCCGCAGCGTCGCCGCCGTCGCCGGGTCGGTCATCGCGGCGTGCCTGATGTGCCGGGGGTCGTCCTCCGTCGCGGCCCGCACCACCAGGTCGGTGGTGCTCAGGTAGGTGCGGTTGAGGGCCGCCAGCTGCGGGGGCAGCGCGCCGATCCGGGTGGGCTGGATGCCCGAGGAGTCGACCAGACAGGGCACTTCGACGGCGCCGTGGGCGGGGAGGTTGTCGATCAGACCGTGGTTCGGCACGTTGCCGTAGACCGTGCGGGGCGTGCCGGTCACGATGCTGTGGATGATCTGCGGGGCGTACTCCATGGTGCCCTCGACGGTGAGCGGCGCGCCGCAGGCCAGCGCGTCCCGGGTCCGCTCGTACTCGGCGACGTTCTCGTCCACGATGTCCAGGTAGGCGCCGACGGGCAGCCGCAGCCGGTCGATCTCGCTGTCGTGGTGCAGGTACCAGGGGACGTACTCGGAGGAGTGCTCGCTGGTCTCGGTCGGGTAGGCGCCCAGGCGCCGGTACATGTCGACGCGGACCCGCCGGCGCAACTGCTCGTCCTCGGCGATCAGGGCGTCGAGCCGCGGGTACAGGTCGTCGCCGCCGTGCTCCAGACGCAGCACCCACGCCTGGTGGTTGACGCCCGCGGCCCGGTAGGTGACCTCCTCGTAGGGGACCTTGAGCCGGTCGCACAGGCTCTGGATGGTCCAGTAGACGGAGTGGCACAGTCCCACCACCCTGGTGAGACCGGTCGCCTCGGCGAGGTACTGGACGTTCATCGCCATCGGGTTGGTGTAGTTGAGCAGCCAGGCGTCCGGGCACAGCTCGGCGATGTCCCGCCCCACTTCCCTGAGCAGCGGGAAGGTGCGCAGGGCACGGAAGATGCCGCCGACGCCGAGGGTGTCGCCGATGGTCTGGCGCAGCCCGTACCGGGCCGGCACCTCGAAGTCGGTGCGGGTCGCCTCCCGCATGCCGATCTGCACGATGTTGATGACGAAGTCGGCGCCGGCGAGGGCCTCGCGGCGGTCGGCGTGCGCGGTGACGCGCGGACGGGCACCGCGTTCGGCGGCGATGTACTCGGCCGCGGCCCGCGCGGTGGACAGGCGCTCCGCGTCGATGTCGTGCAGCGCGATGTGCGCGGACTTCAGCTCGTCGAACGCGAAGAGGTCGGCGAGCAGGCCCTGGGTGAAGACGACGCTGCCGGCTCCGATGAAGGTGATCTTGGGGGCGGTCGGCTGGGCGGTGCTCATGCGGGGTTCTTTCCGTTGCTGGTGACCTGGGCGAACGCTTCGTCCCAGGTGGGCTGGGCGGTCGTGCCGCCGTGGGCGCGGGTGGACAGCGCGCCGCAGACGGCGGCGAGTTCGAGGGCGTCGGGCAGGGCGAGCCCGGCGAGGAGGGCGGCGACGAACCCGGCGTCGAAGCTGTCACCGGCGCCCACCGTGTCGACGGGCCGCGCCGGGATGCCCGGCGTGGTGAGCAGGGTGTGTCCGTCGTGGCACAGGGCGCCCTCGGCCCCGTTCTTGACGACGACCGTCGGTCCTCGGTCCGCCAGTGCCGCGGCGGACTTCCCGAGGTCGGCGGTGTCGAGTCCGGCGAGCTGCCGGGCCTCGGCCGCGTTGGGCAGCAGGTAGTCGGTGTGGGCGAGTACGGCGTCCAGACCGGGCGGGTCCCAGCGTCCCGAGGGGTCGTCATTCGTGTCGAGGGACGTCGTCGCGCCGTTCGAGCGCGCGGTGCGCAGCAGGCCGGGCAGACCGGCGGCGAGGCCCGGCAGCAGGAAGTACGACGCGGCGTGCACGTGGCGGACCGCGGCCAGCAGGTCGGCCGGGACGTCGGCGGCCGTCGTGGACCGGAGGGTGCCCGGCGCCGTCACGATGGCGCGGTCCCCCTCGGCCCTGGTCAGCACGACGGTGAGCGGCGTGGGCAGAGCCGGGTCGGTGCGCAGGGCGGTGGTGTCGACGCCGTGCGAGCGGAGGCTGTCACGCATGTAGCGGCCCGCGTCGTCGTCGCCGACGCGTCCGGCGAACGCCACCCGCAGACCGAGGCGGGCCGCGCCGCACGCCATGATCGCGGCGGAGCCGCCGAGGGTGAGGGCCCCGTCGGCCACGAGTTGTTCGCGCTGCCCGAAGGCGAGCGGGGCGTCGAGCGGCCCGAGGACGACGTCGGGATTGGCGTCGCCGACGACGAGCAGGTCGAGGGTGTGCGGCATGGGTCTTCCCTGAGGTGACGAAGGTGCGGGCAGGGCGGGACGTGGCGGGACGTCAGCCCTTGAGACCGCTGGAGGTGATCGACTGGATGAAGGTCTTCTGCGCGCCGAGGAAGGCGAGCAGCACCGGAAGCACGGTGATGACGTTGCCGGCCATCACCGCGGCCCACTGGGTGTGGTGCTGTCCCTGGAAGGTGGTCAGGCCCAGTTGCAGCGTGTACTGCGTGTCGTGGTTGATCGCGATCAGCGGCCAGGTCAGGTCGTTCCACGTGGTGAGGAAGGTGAGAACGGCCACCGTGCTCAGCGCCGGCCGCGACAGCGGCAGCACGATGCGGAACAGGACCCGCAACCGGGAACAGCCGTCGATCCATGCGGCCTCCTCCAGCTCCCTGGGCAGCGAGAGGAAGAACTGCCGCAGGAGGAAGACCGCGAACGGGGTGACCAGCGACGGCACGATCAGCGCGCCCAGGGTGTCGATCAGCCCCAGCTTCTTCATCACCAGGAACGTCGGGATCATCGTCAGCTGGAAGGGCACCGCCATGGTGGCCAGCATCAGCCCCAGCAGCACCCGGGACCCCGCGAACCGCATCCGGGCGAAGGCGTACCCGGCGAGCGAGCCGAAGACGAGGTTCGCGGTGACGGTGACCGCGGAGACGATCAGCGAGTTGGCGAACCAGCGGGGGAACATCGCGTTGCCCAGCACATAGCGGTAGCCGCCGAGATCGATGCCGGACGGCCACAGGGCCGGCGGGAAGCGGTTGATCTCCGCGTTGCTCATCACCGAGCTGAGCAGCAGCCAGACCAGCGGCACGGCGAAGGTGAGGGCGAGCGGGGCCAGCAGCAGGTGCCACGGACTGAACGGGAGCCGCGGCCGGCGCCGTTCGGTGGCGGCGGACTTCGCCGCGAGGGAGCGGACGGTGTCGGGCCGGGGGGAGGTCGCCGTCATGATCGGGCCCCTTCGAGACGGTGGCGCCCCCGACGCCGGACGATGCGGACGGACCCGGCGGCCAGGGCGAGAGCCACGGCCAGGACGTACGCGGCCGAGGCCCCGTATCCGGCGGTGGCGTTCTTGAACGCCTGCTCCCAGATGAAGTAGACGATCACCGTGGTCGAACCGAGCGGCCCGCCCTTGGTGGTGACGTACACGAGGTCGAACACCTGGAGGGACTGGATGGCCTGCCACACCACCAGGAAGACGGTGACCGGGGTGAGGGTGGGCAGCGTGACGTGGCGCAGCAGATGACGTCGGCCGGCGCCGTCGAGGCGGGCCGCCTCGACGAGGGACTGCGGCACGTCCTGGAGGGCGGCGAGATAGACGACGACACAGAACCCGGTGCCGCTCCACAGGGTGATCGCCACCAGCACCAGCAGTGCCTGGGACGGATCGGACAGGAAGCCCTGCGACGAGATGCCGAGGCGGTGCAGCACCGAGTTGGCCGCGCCGAACTCCGGGTCCAGGATGAAGGAGAACAGCACGCCCTGCGCGGTCGCCGACAGGACGAACGGCACGAAGACCAGGGTGCGGTAGAGGCCCACCAGGCGGATGCGCCGGTTCAGCACAAGCGCGAGGGCCAGTCCGAAGAACATGCTCAGCGGCACGTACAGGACCGTGTAGAGCAGGGTGTTGCGGACCGCCTGACTGAAGTTGGGGTCCTGGGAGAGGGCGCGGTAGTTGTCGAGGCCGACCCAGCGGCTGGGCGTGACCAGGTCACTGGCCTGGAAGGACAGCAGCAGCGACCAGATCACGGGCACGATGCTCAGGCCCAGGACGATGAGGACCGCCGGTGAGACGAAGGCCCAGGCGGTGCCCGTCTCGCGCCGGCGCTTGCGGCGCAGGGCGCGTGGCTCCGGCGGCGGACCCGCGAGGGTGATGGGTTGGGGGAGGCGCGGCATGGCGGTGTGGCTCCTCAGCGCGGTATGAGCAGGGCGGCGTTGGCGTCGTCGGCGCAGGCACGCAACGCCTTCTCGGGAGTGCCGCGCCCCAGGAGCACGGCGACGATCGCCTGCCCCAGCGCCTGCGAGACCTCCGGGTACGCCGGGTGGACGGGGCGCACGCGCGCCGTCTCCAGGGCCTTGGTGAACACGGCCAGGCCCTCGGTGCGGGCGACCTTGTCCTGCCAGGCGGGCAGGGACTCGGTACGGCGGCTGAGCGGGAGGCTGCCGGCCTCGATGTCCCAGCGCACGTCCTGCTCGGGCCGCGAGAGCCAGTCCAGGAAGGTGCGGGCGGCGCGGGACCGCGCCTCGCCGTTGTCGAACACGGTCCAGGTGTCGGGACCCGAGATGGTCACCGGGCGCCCGCTGAAGGTCGGCAGCGCAGCGACGTGGTAGTCGATCTCCGCGTGCTCGATGTCGGGCAGTTGCCACGGCCCGGTGACCACCATGCCCATGCGGCCGGACAGGAACACCTGGTACATCTGCTCGCTGCCGGGCTTGGGGTCGATGTAGACGCTCTTGTCGCGGACCAGGCCGGCCACCACCTCCAGCGCCCGGGTGCCGGAGTCGGCGAAGCCGATGCCCTTGCCGCTGTCGTCGATGACGTCGCCGCCGAGGTCCCAGATCATCGGCCACAGACGCCACACGGTGTCCTCGTCGCCCGTGCCCGGCCAGCCGGTGCCGAACCGGCCGCGGCCGCCGTCGGTGAGGCGACGCGCGCAGGTGACGAAGTCCTGCCAGCTCCAGCCGGCCTCCGGCAGCGGCAGGCCGGCCTCGCGGAACAGCTTCTTGTTGCAGACCACGGCGAGTGAGTCGAGCAGTGCGGGAGCGGCCCTGACCTGCCCGTTGATCGTCACGGCCGCCCGGGCCGCCGCCCAGTGGTTCTTCCACGGAACGGGACCGGACTCGACCTCCTCGGTCAGATCGACGACCTGCGGGCTGCGGGCCACCCGCGCCAGGTCGGATCCGAAGATGTAGGCGATGTCGGGGTAGGACCCGGCGGCGAGGGCGGCGGTCACCTTCTGGAGCATCACGTCCGACAGCACCCCGCCGCCCATCGACACCTTGATGCGCGGGTGGCCGCGCTCGAACTCGGCCACCAGACCCTGCAGCACCTTCTTCGCGGTGTCGGCCTGGCCGTGCCACATCTCGATGGTGACCGTGCCGTCGGGCCCGACGCCGTCATCCATACCGGCTCCGCAGCCGGTCAGCGCGCTGCCCGCGGCTGCCGCGAGCGCCGCACCTCCGCCCGACCGCAGCACCCTCCTGCGGGAGGGCCCGGCGGCACGTCGGACCGCATCCATCTGTACCTCCAAGGACTGGCCGTCGGGTGAAGTCAGCAGGTCTCACGGACGTACGAGCTGCTGCCCTTCGGCGAGACGTCCAGGTCGCGCCGGACGATGCTCAGCGTGTCCGCGAACCCGGAGCACGCCTTCGACAGGCCCTTGGCGGTGTACTCGATGACAATCACGTGGTCGCCGAACTCGGCCGTGTAGTCGCCGCACTCGTCCCACTCGCCGCACTCCTCGGCGACCGCGAAGTCCAGGCCGTTCGCCACGCGGTTCCCGGCGAGTTCGACGGTGTTCTTCTGCCCGATGGCCAGCCCGTCGGCGTGCGCGCGCTCCGCGAGCAGCTTGATGAACGCCTGGGCGTCGGCGGCGTCGAGGAGCTTCTCCGAGCGGGTGTAGCTGTCGTAGTTGTCCGGCTCGACCGCCTGGAAGCCCTTGTCCCCGCAGCTGTCGATCCAGGTGCCGATCTTCTCGGCGACGCGCTCGCGCTTGTCGGCGGTGCGCAGGTCGAGAAGGGCCTCCTTCCACTCGGTGTCGTAGACGATGTCGCCGCCCGCGTCGCGCAGCAGCAGGTCGTCGTCCCACTCGTCCTCGGCGCCGCGCTGCGCCTGGAAGGCGTTGACGTAGCAGATGTTGTAGAGGCCCGCCGCGGGGGAGGCCGTGTGGTCGCGGCTGACCACCCGTACGCCGGCCGGCGGGGTGTAGGCGCCGCCGATCTGGTAGTCGAAGTCCGCGTGCGCGGGGGGCGGGGCCGGTACCGCGGCCTCGGCGGGGGTGCTGCCCGGGACGAGCGCGGCGGCGGTGGCGAGGACGGCGGCGGCGCAAACGCCCGCCAGAACCGGCTTCTTCGAGGTGTGCACCTGCGTGCGGCTCATGGTTCGAGCTCCGGAGGGTGGTGGGCACGGCCCCGCCTCGGACGCGCATGGCAGTCCTGGCGACTCAGTCCGGGCTCCTGGCGTCGAGCCAGCTACCGGCTGGGCGTACCTCTGTCGCCGATCGCATGACATCGGCGTTGATCGGGAGTAAATCGACCGGATCCAGCCCGTGTCAAGGGTTCGAAATGAGAGAGTCGGTGCGCGAAGGTGATCGAAGAACCTTCATTCAGCGCAGAATCAATCATGATGCGTCGGTCGGCGGATCGCCGGGAACGATGGGAGCGAGACAGGTCGGAGCCGTGATCACCGGGTGGCCGCGGGGCTGGTAGCGTCGCGTGGTCGCGGCGGGCGGCGCGAGAGAGGTGTCGGTGCGTGGGAGAGCGGCAGGACCGTGAGTGGGTGGCGATGACACCGGGCGACTTCGACCGGGACGCCCCGCTGGTCCTCAACGTGGGTACCGGCCCCGCCGCCGTGCCGGCCGAGCCGGACGAGTACGGCACCGCCCCCCTGTTCGGCGAGGAGGCGCCCGCACCGGGCACCCGGCCCCGCAACCGGCGGGGACGGCCCGCACCCGCCCAGGAGCGGCTGTTCTGACCGTCCCCGCCAGGGGTCAGGAGGCGGGCACCTCGTCCACGAAGCCCGTTCCGGCGTCCCGGTACCCGGCGACCTCCGCGGCGACCTGGGCCGGGGTGAGCACCTGGTCCTTGACGTGCAGGACGTAGTCGACCTGCTGGTCGTAGGCGCGCGGGGTCGTCGACGTCTGGCCGTTCAGGTCGATCAGCCACTGGTTGAGCGCGCACAGCCGCGGGTAGGTGAGGTACTCGATGTGCGCCCCGATGGGCACGAACTCCGTCCACAACTGGCCCTGGGCGCCCAGCACCCGGGACGCGACCTCCGGCGCCGGCGGAGTGAGGTCCCCGTTGCACGAACGCCTTGAACGTCCAGATCACTTCGAGCGACAGGACGAGCATGAAGATCGGCCGGATCAGCGGGAAGGTGACGGAGCGGAAGACGCGCGTGCCGCCCGCGCCGTCCATCCGCGCCGACTCGTACAGCTCGGCCGGCACCGTGACCAGCGCCGAGTAGAGCGTGATCGCCGCGAACGGCACGGACTGCCAGACGATCAGCACCACCACGATGGCGAACGCGGTGCCGCCGTGCGCGAACCAGGTGTACCCCTCGTACGAGTCGAGGCCGAGGCCGGTCAGGGTCTCGTTGACGATGCCGAACTCGGAGTGGAACAGCCACTGGAACACGGTGGTGGCCGCGACCCGGGGACCGCCCAGACCAGGACCAGGGAGCTGAGGACCACGGTCCTGGCCACCCGGCCCAGCCGCTCGGTCATCAGCGCGACCAGGGTCGACAGGACCATGACCGCGACCACGCAGACCGCCATGAAGACGAAGGTGCGGCGCACCACCTCCCAGAACTCCGGGTCGCCGAGCAACGTCCGGTAGTTGCGCAGCCCCACGAACTCGGCGTCGCCGAGGATGAGCTGGCGCAGCCGGAAGTCCTGCACGGAGATGAGCACCGCGCGGGCCAGCGGATAGAGCAGCAGGTAGAGCATGCCCAGCACGGCGGGCGCGATCAGCAGGTACGGCCACAGCGCTCCCCGGCCCGCCCCGCCGCGTCCCCGGGCGGGCCCGGCACCGGCGGGCGGACCTCGACGGGCTGCCTCGCGCGGCACGCTCCGCTCACGGACGGTCGACACGGCGCCTCCTGTTCCCTCGGGTCGTCGGGGTCGTCGGGGTCGTCGTCAGGAGCCGCTGTTGAGGGTGCCGGTGATGGTCCGGGACGCCTTCGCGGCCTCGGACGCGGCGTCCTCCCCGGTGAGGACGGCGGTCATGTACTCCTTGACCGGGTTCTTGGCCTCGACCGCCGCCCACTGCGGGGTGTTGGGGGTGGCGGGTCCGTTCGCCGCACCGGCCGCCATGGCCGCGGTGCCCGGGTCGCCGGAGACGGCGTCCGCCAGTGTGGTCTTGTTGGGTACGTAGCTCATGGCGACCGCGAGCTTCTTCTGCCAGGCGTCGCCCGTCAGTTCCCGGATGAAGGTGAACGCCTCCTCCTGGTGCGCGGCGACGGCCGGGACGACCAGGTCGGAACCGCCGGTGAAGACCGCGCCAGGCCGGTCCGCGGTCTTGCCGGGGATCGGGAAGAAGCCGAGTCTTCCCTTGAGTTCGGGGTTCTTCTCCTCGATGACCTCGGCACCGCCGGGGACGGCGATGATCTGGGCGACCTGCCCCTCGGCCATCACCTCCGCATGCGGCGGCTGGGACTCGTCGGAGTCCTTGGGGCCTTTGCCGGCCAGGTCGCCGCCCTCGTCCCAGACGAAGCCGGACAGGACGTACCAGTGTGGCGGCGTAGTACGGGATGCCGTACTGCTTCCCGTCGTACGACCCGGGCCCCGCGAGCCCCTTCAGGCAGTCACCGCCGCCCAGTTCGTCCACCCGGTCCGAGAAGTCGGTGAGCCCGTCGCTCTGGGGGTACTGGGCGACCCATGACGTCGGGGGCGTCGTTGCCGGCCAGGGCGGCCGTGACCTTCTCGCCTATGCCCTCCCACTCCTGGATCTGGATCTTCAGGTCGGTACCGGGATGGGCCTTCTCGAAGAACGTCTCGAACTCCTTCTGGAAGCCGGCCGAGACGCTGTCGTCACGGTTCACCTCTGGGAGAGTTGGAAGGGACGACGCACCCGCACTTGATCAGTAAGGGGCGCAGGGCTTACCAGTCGGCATGAGGGCGTCAACCCCTCGCGTATGTGCGGGACTTAAGGCGTGGAAGCCCGATGGGTGGCTGGATCGCGACCGAGGTGGACAGGTAAGCTCGGCTGACCAGTAGACCAGTTACGGGAGTACTGCATGGAGATCGACGCCGCCGCCTCCGGTGCGGTGCTCAAGCGCGAGCGCGTCCGCGACGCGATCCTGGAACTCATCGAGGAACGGCGCCCGGGAGACGCCATCCCCTCCGAGCGCACCCTGTGCGCCGAACTCGGCGTGTCCCGGCCCACGTTGCGTGCCGCGGTCGACGAACTGGTGGTCGCCGGACTGCTGGTGCGCGAGCACGGCCGGGGCATGTTCGTCGCCGCCGAGAAGATCACCCAGGAACTGGTCTCGGACCGGCGGGCCTTCAGCCTCCCGCAGGCCGCGGGCGCCTGGACCAGCAGGCTCCTGGAGGTCCGCACCCTCCCCGCGGGCGCGCGGGTGGGCCGCAAGCTGCGCATGTCGCCGGCGGCGCGGATCCACTACGTGGCCAGGCTGCGGCTGGTCGACGGGTCGCCCATGGCCATCGAGTACCTGCACGTTCCGGCCGACCTCGTCTCGGACCTGACCAGTGAGGAACTGGAGCAGGGCGACCTGTACGCGCACCTGGCCGAGCGGCACGACGTCCGGGTCAGCGAGGCCGTGCAGTCGATCGAACCCACCGTGGTCACCCGGGCCGAGGCCGACCTCCTCGACGTACCCGAACTCTCCCCGGCGCTGCTCTTCGAGCGCCTGACCACCGACACGCTGGGCCGCCCCGTCGAGTACGTGCACTCGCTCTACCGGGGCGACCGCTACCGCATCGTCTCCCGCCTCACCCTGGGCCCGCGCGGCCAGGCCCCGCGCGACCAGGCCCCGCCGCCGGGCCAGGGGCACCATCCGGGCATCCCGCCGGGCGACTTCACCACCAAGGACCCCGTCACGCTCTCGACCCGCGGAGTGGTCCAGGACGGCATGTAGACGCGAGGGCAGGCACCCCTCCGGTGCGCGGAGATGCTCGGAACGGCTTTGTATCGAGCACGTATTGACATGTCAGGGCTGACACCGCAGAGTCATGCCCCGACAGTGCTCGACAACGCCCGTCCGCGCCCCCACCGCGCAGCCGACCGCCCACGAGGAGTGTTGCCGTCATGTCCGAAAAGCCCGCTGTCTCACGCCGACTGCTGCTGGGCTCCGCCGTCGCCACCGGCGCGGCCGCCGCCGGGATGACCGCGGCCGCCCCGTCCGCGTCGGCGGCCGAGCAGGCGCCCCGCCGCCGGCCCGGCCAGAAGTCGATGATCGGCGTGCCCTTCGAGGCCCGCAGAACCGTCCGGGTCGGCGTCATCGGCCTCGGCAACCGGGGCGGTGGCATGATCACCGGCTGGGCCGCCGTACCCGGCTGTACGGTGACCGCCGTCTGCGACATCCGCGCCGACCGCGCCAAGAGCGCCGCCGACCGGCTGGCGGGCAAGGGCCACCCGCGCCCAGCCGAGTACGGCGGCTCGGCCGACTCCTACCTCCGGATGCTCAGGCGCGACGACATCGACCTCGTGTACATCGCCACGCCCTGGGAGTTCCACTACGAGCAGGGGAAAGCGGCGCTGCTCAGCGGCAAGCACGCCGTGGTCGAACTCCCCGTCGCTACCGAACTGCGCCAGCTGTGGGACCTCGTGGACACCTCCGAGCGCACCCGCAGGCACCTGCTCCTGTCCGAGAACTGCAGCTACGGCCGCAACGAACTGGCCATGCTGAAGGCGGCCCACGACGGCCTGTTCGGAGACGTCACCAACGGCCACGGAGGCTACCTCCACGACCTGCGTGAACTCCTCTTCTCGGACACCTACTACACCGACTCCTGGCGCCGGCTCTGGCACACCCGCAGCACCGCCTCCTTCTACCCGATGCACGGCCTGGCCCCCATCGCGGCGGCCATGGACGTCAACCGCGGCGACCGCATGGCCACCCTGACCGCCACCTCGACCGCGCCGAAGGGCCTGGCCGACTACCGGGCGCGCTTCGTCCCCCGGGACCACCCCTCCTGGAAAGAGGACTACATCAACGGTGACCTGGTCACCTGCATGATCGAAACGGCGAGGGGCCGGACCATCCGGGCCGAGCACGACGTGAGTTCGCCCCGGCCGTACAGCCGCATCAACACCCTCGCCGGCAGCCGGGGCATCGTCGAGGACTACGCCGGATCCGCCCCGACCGGCGCCCGGATCTACGTCGAACCGGACCACAGCGGCCACACCTGGCGGGACTTCGAGGCGTACCGCAAGGAGTACGACCACTGGCTGTGGCAGAAGGTCGGCGACGACGCCGCGAACAACGGCGGCCACGGCGGCATGGACTACGTCCTGCAGTGGCGCCTGGTCCAGCTGATGCGGGTGGGGCTGGTGCCGGACATCGACGTCTACGACTCGGCCGCCTGGTGCGCGCCGGTCCCGCTGAGCGTCACCTCGCTGGCCAGGGGCGGCCGCCCGGTCGAGATCCCCGACTTCACCCGGGGTGCCTGGCGTGAGCGCAGGCCCGGCCTCGACTCGACGCCCACCGACATGCCGCCCGTGCGCTGAGATCCGTACGTCCCCGGGTGGGCCGCACCCGTGGCGCCCCCCGCCCCCCACCCC